>DASTGK010000498.1:0-11737 GCA_035719085.1 Anaeromyxobacteraceae bacterium | reverse complement strand
GCCTTGATGGCCGGTGAGACCTCGGCGAGCGGCACGGGGGTGGGCGGCTGGTACGGGCCGCAGCGGAGGAGGTGCCAGCCCATCTTGCTCTTGACCGGGCCGGCCAGCTCGCCCGCCTTGGCCTCGCGGATCGCCTTGGCGAGCGCCGGCTCGCCGCCCTGCTGCGCGAGCAGGTCGAGCCGGTCGTCGCCCACCTCGCCGATGAGGCCGCCGGCCGACTTGCCGTTCGGGTCGTCGCTCTCCTGGCGGGCGACCTCCTCGAACTTCTCGCCGCCGGCGATCCGCTTCTTGACGAGGTCGGCCATCCCGGGCGCCGCCACCAGGATCTGGGAGCAGGTGCGGTGGCCTGGGCGGACGAAGAGCCTGGCGTTGGACTTGTACTCGGCCTCGACGTCGGCGTCGCTCGGCGCGCCGGCCTGCGCGCGCAGCTTGACGGCGTAGGCGCGGGCGAGGGCGTCGACCCGCCGGGGCGCCAGCGCCTCGGCCAGCTCGGGCGCCTTGTCGTGGCCGCGCCGGACGGCCGCCTCCTGCAAGAGCAGGTCGGCGACCCGCTGGTGGATCACCTCGAGCTTCACCCGCGGGCCGGAGAGGTGGCCGCCCTCCTTGCCGCGCGAGAGCTCGAAGATCTCCGGCAGGACGTCGCCGTAGCGGAGCGGCTTGCCCCAGATGGTGGCGATGACGTGGGCCTGTTGCTCGGCCGAGGTGCCGAGCGCGTTGCCGAGCCCCTCGATCCACTTCATGTCGAGCTGGGCGCCGGCCTCCTTCTCGAGCTGCGAGAGGTAGTGGTTGCGGACCTGGATGCGGGCCGAGCTCTGCAGGTACTGCTCGAGCCCGGCGCGCCGCTCTGCGAACCCCTTCTCGTCGCCGATGACCCGCTCGTCCACCTGGAAGACCGCCCAGCCGAGCGTCAGCTTGACCGGGCCGGAGAGGGTCTTGAGCGGCGCGGCGAAGGCCGCCTTGGCCAGCTCGGGGTCGAGCTCGTCGCGGGCCACGGTGCCGAGGTCGCCCTTGCCGGCCTTGCTGCGAGGCTCGAGCGAGGACTGGGCCTCGTCGGCCAGCTTGGCCCCCTTCTTGAGCCGCTCCAGGCAAGCCTTGGCGTCCCCCTCGCTCATGAGGGTCACGGCCTTGAGGTGCAGGGTGTCTGCCTTGGAGTGGTAGAGCTCGCGGACCCAGGCCTCGTCCACCTTGGCGGCGGGCCAGAGGTCCTTCTCGACCAGGTGCTTGGCGGCGAGCTTGCGGCGCTGGGCGTCCACCTCGGCCAGCACGCCGGGGTCGGTGGCCAGGCCCTGCCGCTCCGCCTCGGCGGCGAGCAGCGTGTCGTTCACCAGATCCTGGATGACGCCCTGCGGAGCGGCGCCGCGCGTCGTGGCCAGCCTGGCCTGGACGGCGCCGGCGGTGATGGCGCGGTCGTCGACCCGCGCCACCACCTCGTTGACGGGCGCCGGGCCGGCGGCCGCGACGAGGTACAGCAGGAAGCTCAGCATTTCGTGACGACCTCCACCCCTCCGGTTTTCGGGTGCTGCGTTCTACCTGTATCCGGCGCCGTAGGGGGCGTTGGGATCGTCGCCCAGATAGGGCGGGGCGTCATCGCCGCTGCCGGCGCCGCTGCCGGCGCCCGAACCCGACCCAGAGCCGCCGGAGCCTGAGCCCGAACCGCCCGAGCCGGCGCCGCCAGACCCTGCGCCGCCGGACCCGGCGCCACCGCCGCCGGCGCTGCCGGTCGGCTCGACCTTCTTCGGCTTGGCGCGGCCGACCACGTTCTTCAGGTCGGGGCGCGTGCCCGACTTGTCGCCGTGGCAGCCGTCGCAGGACTGCATCGAGGAGGCGCCGTAGTAGAAGAACTTCGGGTTGTCCGAGCCGTGCGGGTTGTGGCAGCTGGCGCAGGTGAACGGGCGGTCCGGCTTGCGCGGGTCGATGAGCCCGTTGGCGATGACGTGCCCCTTGGCCAGCATCGGCGTCACGTGGGCGCCGGTCTTCTGCTCGGGGTGGCACCCGGCGCACAGGTCGTTCACCGACTTGGCGACGAGGAAGCGGTTGGCCGTGCCGTGCGGATCGTGGCAGACGGTGCAGCCGTACCGCTCGATGGCCGCGTGCTTCACCTTGCCCGAGTCGACCGGCGTCTGGTGGCAGGTGTAGCAGACCGCCTTGCCGGTGCCGCCCTTCAGGAGGTTCCGGTTCCCGCCGCCGTGCGGGATGTGGCACTGGTCGCAGCCCTTCTCGACCGGCTTGTGGATCACCTTGCGGCCCGTCAGGTCGTCCTGGTGGCACAGGAAGCAGGTGCCGGCCGAGGTGTCGCGCGCCACGAGCTTGGGCTGGTTGGAGCTGTGCGGGTCGTGGCAGACGGCGCAGTCGCCGGCGACGATGGCCGAGTGCGGGAACTTGGCCTTGTCCTGCCGCTCGTGGCAGCCGTAGCAGAGGTCGACCACGTTCTTCTTCACGAGCTTCAGGTTGTCGCCGGAGTGGCCGATCTCGTGGCACAGGCCGCAGTCGTTCTTCTGCGAGATGGGCTTGTGGACGACGGACTTGGTGAGATCGATGCGGTAGCCCGCGCCGGCCGCGCCCTTGCCGCCCGGCGCCTTGGCGTCGTGGCACTTCTGGCAGAAGGCGGCGCCCGCGCCGACCACGGCGTTGGGCTGGTCGGAGCCGTGGGCGTCGTGGCAGTCGAGGCAGCGGCCGTCGGCGACCGGGGCGTGGCGCACCGGCTTGGAGAGGAGCGGCTCGAGCTCGTGGCAGTCGAAGCAGATCTTCTCGCGCGCCGAGGTGAGCTGCTTGGGGAACTCGGAGCCGTGCGGGTCGTGGCAGGAGAGGCAGCTGCCCTGGCGCACGGCGGTGTGGACCGACTTGGTCTGGTCCTTCCGCTTGTGGCAGCCGTAGCAGAGGTCCGGCTCGCCCTTCACGAGCGCCCACTTGCTCGCCGTCTTCGACTTGCACATGCCCACCTCGGACGCCGAGGGCTGGTGGCAGGCGGTGCACTCGTTCTTGGCGAGGGCCGGGTGCGAGAAGCGGCGGCGCGTCATCGCCAGGTGGCAGTTGGTGCAGCGCTCGCCCGACGTCGGCGGCGCGGCCTGGACGGCGGCCGGGGCGGGCTGGGCTGCCTGGGCGCTGAGCGGCAGCGCCACCCCGTTGACCACCGGGGGCGGGGGCAGCGGCACGTTCGAGCCGGCGGCGACGGCGGGGGCGGCGACCGTCGCGGCGACGGCGACGGCGAGCGCGGCGGCCACGCGGGCGGCGGTGGCGAGCCGGTCGAGGCTCCAGGCAGATCTCAGAGGCACGGGATTCGTCTCTCCGTCCGGTAGGCCACCGACAGGCGGCGATGGTGCGCCGGGCTCGGTGCAAGCCGGGTGCCGCGTAAGTGCGCGACGCGACTCGGCGGAAGCAACGTCCCGCCCTCCCTCGTGCCGGTGCGTGTGGGACGCCATTTTGGGCGACCCGGCGCCGACTTAGGCACACATCCGCATTCATGCAGCCGTTTCGCTCACCGGAGGCCTTAGGGTGAAATAGCGCAACCCTTGCGTGATATGCCCCTCATGTCCTGAGGAATCTGGCGACCTCCGCCGGGGCACGGGGCTTGCTCGAAGCGGCCGGGATCAGCCCGAACCAAGGAGCATCCGTGCTCGTTGCCGTCGGCCTCAACCGCAGGGTCGCCACCGTCGAGGATCGAGAGGTCGTCGCACTCGCTGACGAGGAGATCGCCCCGGCGCTCGCGGGGTGGTCGGCGCTCGACGGCGTCGAGGAGGTGGCGGTCGTCTCCACCTGCTACCGGGTCGAGATCTACGCCGCCGCCCGCTGGCCGGCGGTGGCCGGCGCCGCGCTGCGCCAGGCCCTCGCCGCCCGCGCCGGGCGCGACCTCCCGCTCTTCGAGCTGCACGGCCAGGAGGCCTTTCGCCACCTGGTGCGCGTGGCGGCGAGCCTGGAGTCGGCCATCCTGGGCGAGCCGCAGATCCTGGGGCAGGTGAAGGAGGCCTTCGCCCGCGCCGCCGAGGCGGGCGCCGCCGGCAAGGAGCTCTCCGGCGTGCTCGGCCGGGCGCTGGCGGCCGCCAAGCGGATCCGGACCGAGACGGCGCTCGGCCGCGCCGGGGTCTCCTGGGGCCACGCCGCCGCCTGCCTGTCGGAGAAGGTGCTGGGCGGCCTCGCGGGCCGGCCGGTGCTGGTGGTCGGCGCCGGCGAGATGGCTCGGCTCTCGGCGCAGCACCTGGCCTCGCAGGGCGCGCAGGTCACCGTGCTCAACCGGACGGTGGAGCGGGCCGAGGCGCTGGCCGCCGAGGTGGGCGGCCGGGCCGGCGGGCTCGACCGGCTCGCCGATGAGCTCCCGGCGGCCGACGTGGTGGTCTCGGCCGCCCCGGTGGCGCCCGAGCCGCTCTCGGCCGGCCCGATGGCCGCCTTGATGGCGCGCCGCCGCCGCCCCATCGTCCTCGTGGACCTGGCGGTGCCCCGCGCCATCCCGGCCGCCACCGGCCAGCTGGATGGCGTCTACCTCTGCGACGTCGACGACCTCGACCGCGTCATGCGCGCCGCCCAGGCGGAGCGCGCGGCGGCGGTGGCGGCGGCCGAGAAGATCGCCGCCGACGAGGTGGCGAAGTACGCGCAGGCCGAGGCGGAGCGGCGGGCCGCGCCGGTCATCAAGGAGCTGCGCTCGCGCGCCAGCGCCATCGCGCGCGAGGAGGTGGAGCGGACCGTCCGCCGGCTGGGCGGCGACGCCGAGCTGGAGGAGCGGCTCGACGCGCTGGCCGGCGCCATCGTCTCGAAGCTGCTCCACGCCCCGAGCACCCGGCTCAAGGAGGCGGTGCGCCAGGGGAGCGAGGGCGACGCGCTGCTCGGCGCCGCGATCCGCATCTTCGAGCTGGGCTCCGAGCCGCGCCAGGACGGCGCGAACCGTTGACGGAGCAAGGGAAAGGGCGGCTTCCCGTCCGCCGTCGTCTCTGGGATGATGGCGGTCCTCGGCCCTAGGCCGACCACTCCATGCCCTACCTGCGCCGACTCTTCGCGCGGCTCGACTCGAGCCTCCAGGCGCGCATCCTGCTGCCGACGTCGGTCTTCTTCGCCGCGACCATGGCGGCGATGGTGGCCGGCGCGGTCAACCTGTACGGCGCCGGCATCGAGCGCGGGCGGCACGAGCGGGCCGAGGTCTTCGCCGGGATGGTGGCGACCGGCGTCTCCAACGTCATGCTCTCGGGCCAGCCGCAGGCGGTGCCCGGCCTGCTCGAGTCGCTGCTGCAGCACCGGGGCGATCTGCTCTCGGCGAGCCTGGTGGCTCCCGACGGCCGCGTCTCGATCAGCTCGCGCCCGGCCTACGTCGGCGCGGTGCCGTGGGGCCGGCCGGACCGCTTCGAGGACACCACCATCGTCACCGAGCCGGGCGGCGATCCGAACCAGTACGCGGTGCTCCAGCCGATCGTGAACGCGGCCGCCTGCGCCCGCTGCCACGGCACCGAGAGCAAGGTGAACGGCTGGCTGGAGCTGCGCTTCGACCGCTCGCCGGTGGTGCAGGCCAAGCGCGAGCTGGCGCAGTCGCTGGCCGTCTCGGCGGGCGCCGCGCTGGTGGTGCTGCTCGCCATCCTGCTCTGGCTGCTGGGGCGCGAGGCGGTCAACCCGCTGAGGCGGCTGGTGGCCTCGATGCGGCGCGCCGAGTCGGGCGAGCTCACCGTGCACGCCGACGAGGGGCGCCCCGACGAGCTGGGCGTGGCGGCGCGCGGCTTCGACGCCACGCTCACGGCGCTGCGGCGCAGCCAGGCCGAGCTGGAGGCCTTCTACCGCGAGCGGATGGTCCGGGCCGACCGCTTCGCCGCCGTCGGCGAGGTGGCCACCGGCCTGGCCCACGAGATCAAGAACCCGCTGGCCGGCCTCTCCGGCGCGCTGGAGCTGCTGGCGGAGGACCTGGCCACCCACCCGCGCCACGCCGAGGTGGTGGGCGAGATGCGCCACCAGGTGCAGCGGCTCACCCACACCATGGAGAGCCTGCTCTCCTTCGCCCGGCCGCCCAAGGCGAAGCTCCGCTCCACCGAGGTGAACGGCACGCTGGAGAAGGTGCTCTTCCTCATCCGGCAGCAGTGCCGCGGCACGGCGGTGGAGGTGCGGCCGGACCTGGCCGACGGCCTGCCGGCGGTGCTGGCCGACCCCTCGCAGCTGGAGCAGGTCTTCTTGAACCTCTGCCTCAACGCCGTCCAGGCCATGAGCGGTAAGGGGGGCACGCTCACCATCCGCTCGCGCCAGGGGGAGGGGCAGGTGACCGTCGAGGTGGCCGACAGCGGCCCCGGCATTCCCTCCGAGCTGCGCGGTCAGGTCTTCAAGCCCTTCTTCACGACGAAGCGCGAGGGGAACGGGCTCGGGCTGGCCATCTCGGCGCGGATCATCGCTGAACACGGCGGCCACATCGGGTATAGGTGCCCGCCCGAGGGCGGCACCACCTTCACCATCACGCTGCAGGAGGCGCGGGCCTCCGCGCCGAAGCCGACGGAGCACGCCGCATGAGCGACACCCCGGCCCGCATCCTCGTCGTCGACGACGAGAAGCTGATCCGCTGGTCGGTCTCCGAGCGGCTGCAGCGCGACGGCTACGAGGTGCTCTCGGCCGAGTCGGGCGAGCAGGCGCTGGAGCAGATCGCGGGGGCGCCGCCGGACGTCATGCTGCTCGACGTGAAGCTGCCCGGCATCGACGGCGTGCAGACGCTGCAGCGGGCGCTCGGCCTCCACCCGGAGCTGGCGGTGCTGATGATGTCGGCCCACAGCACCGTGGACGTGGCGGTCGAGGCGATGAAGCACGGCGCGCTCGACTTCCTGGTGAAGCCCTTCCCGCTGCAGGCGCTCGACGCCGCCGTGGAGCGGGCGCTCGCCACCTCGCGCACCCGGCGGCAGATCGCGACGCTCTCCACCGAGCGGCGCCAGGCCTCGGCCCTCGAGGCGATCGTGGGCGGCTCGGCCGCCATGGAGCAGGTGCGGACGGTGATCGCCCGGCTGGCCGGCTCGGACACCACCACCGTGCTCATCGAGGGGGAGAGCGGCGCCGGCAAGGAGGTGGTGGCCCGCGCCATCCACGAGGAGAGCGCGCGGCACGACCGCCCCTTCATGCAGGTCAACTGCGCGGCGCTGCCGGAGCACCTGCTCGAGAGCGAGCTCTTCGGCCACGAGCGCGGCGCCTTCACCGACGCCCACGTCCAGAAGCGCGGCCTCTTCGAGAGCGCCGAGGGCGGCGCGGTCATGCTCGACGAGATCGGCGACCTGCCGCCCGGCGGGCAGGCCAAGCTCCTGCGCCTGCTCGAGAACAAGACCTTCCGGCGCGTCGGCGGCGTCACCGAGCTGCGCACCGACGTGCGCGTCATCGCCGCCACCAACGTCAACCTGGAGGAGCGGGTGAGCGAGGGGCGCTTCCGCGCCGACCTCTTCTTCCGGCTCAACGTGGTGCGGCTGGAGGTGCCGGCGCTGCGCGACCACCTGGAGGACGTGCCGGGGCTGGCGGCGCACTTCATCGCCCGCTTCAACCAGGAGCTGAAGCGGCAGGTGCGCGGCATCTCGCCCGCGGCCATGGAGCTGCTCAAGGGCTACCACTGGCCCGGCAACATCCGCGAGCTGCGCAACGTGGTGGAGCGCGCCTTCATCCTGCACGCCGGCGCCGACGAGATCCGGCCGGAGCACCTCTCGCCCGAGCTGCGCCGGGCCGCGGCGGCCCGCCCCAAGGAGCGGCCCGTGCCCACGGTCGACGCGCAGGGGCTGGTGCTCGACGACGTGGAGCGCAAGCTCATCGCCGAGGCGATGGAGCGGGCCAGCGGCAACCAGTCGAAGGCGGCGCGGCTCCTCGGCGTCAGCCGCGACACCCTGCGGTACCGGCTGAAGAAGCACGGGATGGGGTAGGCGAGCGAAGAGGGCGGCCCGGGGAGACCCCGGACCGCCCGCGCTCGTCTCGCCTGCGAACCGCCGACCCTCGCCGCTAGGCCGCCGCGCGGTCGTCGATCTCCACCGGCGCGCCGTCGGTCGGCCACTCGATCTCCTCGGCCAGCGGCCCCAGCTCCAGCTTGAGCTTCTCCTTGGCGCGGATCTCGAGCTGGCGGGCCCGCTCGCGCGAGAAGCCGAAGTGCTCGCCCAGGTCCTTGAGCGTCATGGGCGCGTCGCGCATGACCCGCTGCTCGATGATGTAGCGCTCGCGCGGGTCGAGCCGGCCGAGCGCGGCGGCGATGCGCGCCGCCACCACCTGCTGCTCCTGCGCCGTGCCGAGCTCGTCGTCCTGCGTCGGCCCGGAGCCGGCCACGAAGTCCACGTGGCTGGAGGCGCCGTCCTCGCCGATGGGGGCGTCGAGCGACAGGTCGCGCCCCTCCATCCGCTGCGCCATCTCCTGCACCTCGGTCGGCTTGACGCGCAGCTTCTTGGCGATCTTGCCGGCGTCCTCGCCGTCCGACGCGGCGCCGTGCTCGACGCTGGCCCGGTCGAGCTCGCGGCGGGTGCGGGCCAGCGAGAAGAAGAGCTTCCGCTGCGCCTGCGTGGTGCCGAGCTTCACGAGCGACCAGGAGCGGAGGATGTAGTTCTGGATGTAGGCGCGGATCCACCAGACGGCGTAGGAGATGAGCCGGATCTCCTTGTCCGGGTCGAACTTCTGGACCGCGCGCATCAGGCCGATGTTCCCCTCCTGGACGAGGTCGGCCATGCGGAAGCCGTAGGAGCGGTACTCGTAGGCCACCTTGACGACGAAGCGCAGGTTGGCGGTGACCAGCTGGTGGCCGGCCCGGCCGTCCTTCTCGTCGCGGAAGAGGCGCGCCAGCCGCTGCTCCTCCTCGACCGTGAGGAGCGGGAACCGATTGATCTCCGAGAGGTAGACCTCGAGGGAGTTGCTGGTGCTGGGGGTCGTCGCGCGCTTCATACGGCCTCCTTGCTTCGGTTCCGGCGGGTGGGACGTCACTGGTGGGGATAGCAACGCCCGTGCCCAGCCCGGGGTTCCGAACGTAGGTCAGTTGTTACGGTATGTTGCGCAATGTGTGCGCCTCGCCAGGGCGTCTGGCAGGACGTCTTTTACAGCCTCCGAGGTCCGCCAAGTCTCCGAGAGGGGAGTTGCGCCTGTAACTTCTTCCAAACGGCAGGCTGAAGTAAGTTCAGCCCGCTTGCGCCGGCGCGCTGCGCTGCTCACGTTGTCTCGACCGGTCCCGTGCCGGTCGCCTGGAGAGGACCCGTGACCGAGCCGACCGATCCCCAGGCCGACCGTAGCCTCCCCGCCGACCCCGTTCAGGAGCGCGCGGGTCACCTGGGCTACGTGGCGCACGAGATCCGGAACCCGATGTCCACGGCGCTCTGGACCGCGGAGCTGCTCACCCGGCTCGGCCCGGCGGATCGGGGTGGCGCCCGCGGGGAGAAGCTCTCGACCCTCTGCCTGCGCTCGCTCGCCCGCGTGCGGCTCCTCGTCGAGGACCACCTGCTCTGCGAGCGGCTCGACGCCGGGGGGTACCCGTCGAGGATCGAGCCGGTGGCGGTCGGCGAGGCGCTGTCGGTGGTTCTGGGGCGATCTCCCGCGGAAGGGGTGCCGGTCGAGGTGGCGGTGGGGGTGGAGCTCACCGCCCTGGCCGACCGGACGCTGCTCGAGCGGGCGCTCGAGGGGCTGGTGGCCATGGCGGCGCGCGACGCGGCGGCCGTCCGCGTGGAGGGGAGCCGGCGCGACGGACGGGTGGCCATCCTGGTGACCGGCGGGCCGCCGGCGCCGCTCGAGGACCCCCACAAGGGGGCGCCGTCGGAGCAGCGCGGGCGGGCGCTCGCCCTCCCGATGGCCCGCCGGGTGGCGGCGGCGCTCGGGGGGGCGCTCACCGTGGAGGGGCAGGGGTACCTGCTCTCCATCCCCGCGGCTTGACAGATCTTCCAGGGACTTGTAGAAGCCGCCACTTCCAATCAAAGGCACGTCCTCCGCGGCCGATCCCCGGCGCGCGGCGGACCGCTGCGAGGTCTCACACATGGCGACTGGTCTGTTGGCGAAGAAGGTGGGGATGACCCAGATCTTCACCCCCGAGGGCGACTGCATCGCGGTCACGGTCCTCGAGGCGGGTCCCTGCACCGTGGTGCGGCGCAAGTCGAAGGAGAAGGACGGCTACGACGCCGTCGTCCTCGGCTTCGGCGCCGTCGACGAGAAGCACGCCCACCGGCTCTCCAAGGGCGAGGTCGGCGTCTTCAAGAAGGCCGGCACGCCGCTCTTCCGCCACCTCCAGGAGGTGCGGGTGAAGGACGCCAAGCTGCTCGGCGACCTGAAGGCCGGCGACGTCCTCACGGTCGACAAGGTCTTCAAGGACAAGCAGCGGATCGACGTCACCGGCACGACCAAGGGGCGCGGCTTCGCCGGCGTCTTCAAGCGCTGGGGCATGAAGGGCGCCGCCCGCGACAGCTCGACCGCCCACGAGCACCACCGCCACCCGGGCGCCATCGGCCAGCGCAAGACGCCCGGCAAGGTCTGGAAGGGCAAGCACCTCCCCGGCCACTACGGCGTCGAGACGGTCACCGTGCAGAACCTGTTCGTCGTCGGGATGGAGCCGGAGAAGAACCTCCTGCTCGTCACCGGCGCCGTGCCGGGCCACGCCGACGGCCTGCTCTTCGTGAACACGGCGGCCAAGGGCCAGCCGCGCGTCAAGCAGGTGCAGGTGGTCCGCGAGCGCTCGAAGCCGAAGGTCTAGTCGGTCGGCTTCGCGCCGCCTGGAAGCGAGAAGGGCCCCGCGAGTCGGCGGGGCCCTTTCTCTTTTCTCCGCCCTCTCCCCCGGTGGGGGAGAGGCAGCCGAGATATTGGCTCTTACGGCTCCGACGCCACGCCCTTCTTCCGGTCGCGCTCGACCTTGTAGCGCATGGTCTGGTCGAGGAACTTCTTCCGCAGCCGGATGCTCTTCGGCGTCGCCTCGACCAGCTCGTCCTCGGCGATCCACTCGAGCGCGATCTCCAGCCCCATGTCGCGGGGCGGGGTGAGGATGACGTTCTCGTCGCGGCCGGCGGCGCGGATGTTGGTGAGCTTCTTCTCCTTGCAGATGTTGTAGTCGAGGTCGCCCTCGTGGCTGTGCTCGCCCACGATCATCCCGGGGTAGACGGGGTCGCCCGGCTTGACGAAGAGGGCGCCGCGCTCCTGGCAGTAGTTGGCGGCGTAGGCCACCACCTCGCCGACGCGGTCGGCCACGATGGCGCCGTTCTTGCGCTTGTTGATGCCGCCCTGCCAGGGCTCGTAGCCGTCGAACTGCGACGACATGATCCCCTCGCCGCGGGTCAGCGTCAGGAACTCGCCGCGGAAGCCGATGAGGCCGCGGGCCGGCACGCGGAACTGGAGCCGGGTGCGCGAGCCGACCGGCTGCATGTCGACCATGCGCCCCTTGCGGTTGCCCATGCTCTGGGTCACGCCGCCGACCGCGTCGGCCGGCAGGTCGCAGACCAGCAGCTCCATCGGCTCGTGCGTCTCGCCGTTCACCTTCTTGAGGATCGGCTCCGGGTTGGAGACCGTCAGCTCGTACCCCTCGCGCCGCATGTTCTCGACGATGACCGCGAGCTGCAGCTCGCCGCGGCCGACCACCTTGAAGGCGTCGGGCGTCTCGGTGTCCTCGACCCGGATGGAGACGTTCTTGTAGGCCTCGCGGTAGAGCCGCTCGCGGATGTTGCGGCTCGTGACGTACTTGCCCTCCTTGCCGGCGAAGGGGCCGTCGTTCACCTTGAAGACCATCGACATGGTCGGCTCCTCGACGCTGATGCGCGGGAGCGCCACCGGGTTGGCCGGGTCGGCGATGGTGTCGCCGATGCCGATCTCC
>DASTGK010000497.1:0-2878 GCA_035719085.1 Anaeromyxobacteraceae bacterium | reverse complement strand
GCCGGCCGTCGCGGTGCTCGCCCTGCCGCTCGTCACCGGCTTCCTCGAGCCGTACGGCCGCGCCTTCGAGGCCGGCGCCGTGGCGGCGGCGGCCGGCCGGCGGGTGCTGGCGCCCGACCGCTTCGCGCAGGACCAGGAGCTGCTCCGCTTCCGGCTGCCCGGGGCGCGGCTCGCCGGCTACGCCTGCCCGCACGGCCCGACCGCCTGCGCTCCGCCACCGCCGGGCGGCGACCTGGCGCTCGCCTACCTCGACCCGGGCCAGCCGGCGCCGCAAGGCTGGGCGGAGGTGGCCGAGGTGCCGGTCCTCAAGATGCGCCACTCGCCGGAGCAGGTGGCCCGGCTCGCCGGCGGCGACCTCACGCTCCTCGTGGAGCGGCTGGCGCTGCTGCGGCCGTCGCCCTGACGGCGCGGCGGCGCCTACCGCGGCGCCGACCCGCTCCCGGCGCGGCAGGCGTCGCGCGCCGCCAGCACCTCGTCGAAGAACGGGGCCGGCACCGCCTTGCCGCGCAGCGCCGGCCAGGCCTTCTCGAGCGCCGGGCGCCAGAGCGCCGCGTCGACCGCCACCGTCTGCAGCCCCTGCTTCTGCATGGCCGCGACCGCCTCGACGTCGAGCCGGTGCACCTCGGCGTCGATGCGGGTACCGAGCTCGCGCGCGATCTCGAGGAGCCGCGGGCGCAGCGCCGCCGGCACCTTCTCCCAGGCGTCCCGCCGCACGACGGTGGCCGCCGCCAGGTAGCCCCAGGTGAGGTCGATGCGGTAGCGCGCCCGCTCGTACAGCCGCGCCGTCAGCATGTAGATGGGCACGTTGCCGATGCAGTCGATCATGCCGGTCTGGAGCGCCGGCAGGGCGTCGGTGGAGGAGAGCACCACCGGGCGGAAGCCGGCGGCGCGCCAGGCGGCCACGGTGGCCGGGTCGCCCTCCCAGGCGAAGAGCTTCGCGCCGGCCAGCTCCTGCGGCGTCCGGTAGGGCTTCGAGCAGTAGAAGGAGACGCCGCCGACGCGGCTCCAGGTCGCCACCACCAGGTCGTGGCGCAGGAAGGCGGCGTCGAGCGCCCCCTTCACCCGGTCGAGGGCGCAGCCCATCTCGGCCTCGTCGCGGAAGAGGAGCGGCACCGAGAGCGCCTGGGGCTCGGCCACCACGTCGTGCAGGCCGACGTTGGTGACGGCGGCCGCCTGGAGCTGGCCGATGGCGAGCTTGCGCAGCATCTCGCCCTCGCTCCCCTGCGTGCCGCCGGCGTAGACCTTGAGCTTCACCTGCCCCTGGGAGGCCTCGTCCCACCGCTGCGCCAGCTCCTTGAGGAGCTCGTGCCAGGTGGAGCCGGCCGGGGCGAGCGTGGCGAGCTTCAGCGTGACGGGGGCGGCGGCCGGGGCGGCGGCGGCCGGGGCGGCGAGGAGCGACGCGGCGAGGGCGAGGGCGTGTCGGACGTGGCGCACCGCCACATCGTGGCGGCGGCGCGTGGCGCCTGGGTGACTCTTGCGGGGCGACGCGGCACCTTGACCCGGCGGAGCGCCCCGCGCGAGGCGCGAGGCCCCGCGCCGGCGGGACGCGCCGCGGGGCGCCGGGCGGCGCTACTCGTCGTCGCGGCTGCGCGGATGGCGGACGTCGGTGCCGCGCACCATGAAGATGACCATCTCGGCCAGGTTGGTGGCGTGGTCGCCGAAGCGCTCCAGGTGCTTCGCCACGAACATGAGCGAGGTGGCGCGCCGGATGGAGCGGGGATCCTCCATCATCAGCGTCAGCAGCTCGTTGAACATCTTGAGGTACAGGGCGTCGAGGTGGTCGTCGCCCTTCATCACCGCCTCGGCCTGCTCGGCGTTGCCGGTGACGAAGGCGTCGAGCGCCAGCTTGAGCTGCGTCTCGGAGAGCTCGGCCAGCTTGGCCAGGTCGTGCATCGGGCGCAGCGCCGGCGCCTGGGCCAGGTCGACCGCCCGCTCGGCCACGTTGACGGCGAGGTCGCCCATGCGCTCGAGGTCGGTGACGATCTTGAGCGCGGTGGTGATGAAGCGCAGGTCGCTCGCGGCCGGCTGGCGCAGGGCCAGGATGCGCCGGCAGGCGCCGTCGATCGACACCTCCATCCGGTTGACCTGGCGGTCGCGCAGCTTCACCTGCTCGGCCAGCGCCACGTCGCGCTCGACGACGGCCCGCACGCTCTGGGCGATGGCGGTCTCGACGAGCCCGCCCATCTCGAGCAGCTGCTCGCGCAGCGTGTGGAGCTCGGCCTCGTAGGCCTTGTCGGTGTGGGTCTTGGCGTTGGCGGCCATGTGGTGTCCGTTCACCCTTCGGATCCTACCCGAACTTGCCGGTGACGTAGTCCTCGGTGCGCGCCTCGCGCGGGTTGGTGAAGATCTGCTCGGTGGGGCCCACCTCGACGAGCTCGCCCATGTAGAAGAAGGCGGTCTGGTCGGAGACGCGGGCCGCCTGCTGCATGTTGTGGGTCACGATGGCGATGGTGTAGCGGTCCTTGAGCTCGTGGATGAGGTCCTCGATCTTGGCGGTGGCGATGGGGTCGAGGGCGCTGGCTGGCTCGTCCATCAGCAGCACCTCCGGCTCGATGGCCAGGGCGCGGGCGATGCAGAGCCGCTGCTGCTGGCCGCCGGAGAGCCCCAGGGCGCTCTCCTGGAGCCGGTCCTTGACCTCGTCCCACAGGGCGGCGCCGCGCAGCGAGCGCTCCACCCGCTCGGCGAGGAATCCCCGCTCCTTCTGGCCGGCCACCTTGAGCCCGTAGGCGACGTTCTCGTAGATCGACTTCGGGAAGGGGTTGGACCGCTGGAAGACCATGCCGACCCGGCGGCGCAGCTCCACCACGTCGAGGGCCCCGTCCACCACGCTCTCGCCGTCGAGGAGCACCTCGCCCCGGACGACGGCGCCCGGGATGAG
>DASTGK010000496.1:0-4013 GCA_035719085.1 Anaeromyxobacteraceae bacterium | reverse complement strand
GCGGCTCCGGCGGCGCCGGGGAGGGCGCGGCGGGGGCGGCGCCCTCGCGGAGCGGCACCGGTCGGACGGCCGGCTGGCGGGGCGCGGCGCCGCGGGCGAACGGATCGTTCCCGAGCGCGGGCCGCACCGGCCGCGCCGGGGGCGCCTTCTTCGCGCCCTTCTTCGCTCTCCCTCCCGCCATCTCGCGACCTATAGACCCGCCCCCGGGGAGCGTCAAACGGGCCTGCGGGGCGCGCTCCGGCGCGTCGGTATCGCGTGCTAGAACGCGCGCCGTGACCACCATCCGCGTCCTGCCCCCCGGCCTCGTCAACCAGATCGCCGCCGGCGAGGTGGTCGAGCGCCCCGCCTCGGTCGTGAAGGAGCTGTGCGAGAACGCCCTCGACGCCGGCGCGACCTCGGTCGCCATCGAGGTGGACGAGGGCGGCCTGCGCCTCGTCCGCGTGGCCGACGACGGCAAGGGGATGGACCGCGAGGACGCGCTGCTGGCGCTCGAGCGCCACGCCACCTCCAAGCTGGCCGACGCCGCCGGGCTGGCCACCATCGCCACCATGGGCTTCCGCGGCGAGGCGGTGCCGGCCATCGCCTCGGTCTCGCGCTTCCGGCTCGACACGGCGCCGGGGGGCGACGGCGCCGGCACGCGGCTGGTGGTGGAGGGGGGCGCGATCGTCGAGTCGGTCGACGTGGCGCGGCCGCGCGGCACCACCGTCGAGGTGCGCGACCTGTTCTTCAACACGCCGGCCCGCCGCAAGTTCATGCGCGCCCCGCCCACCGAGGCGGGCCACGTCACCGAGGCGGTGGTGCGGCTCGCGCTCGCCCGGGCCGACGTCGGCTTCACGCTCCGCTCCTCCGGCCGGCTCGTCATCGGGGCCCGGGCCGGCGAGCCGCTCGCCGACCGGGCGGCGCAGGCGCTCGGCCGCGAGGCGGCGCGCCACCTGCTGCCCGTGGACGGCGGCAAGGGCGAGGTGCGGGTGCGGGGCCTCGTCACCTCGCCCGACCACTCCGAGGCGACGGGCCGGTCCCTCTACCTGTTCGTGAACGGGCGGTACGTGCGCGACCGGGGCGCCGCCCACGCGGTGCTGCGCGCCTACGCCGGCGTGCTGCCGCCAGGGCGCCAGCCGGCCGGCGTCCTCTTCGTCGAGCTGCCGCTCGACCGGGTCGACGTGAACGTCCACCCGCAGAAGCTCGAGGTGCGGTTCGCCGAGGGGCGGCTGGTCTACGACGCCCTCCACCACGCGGTGGCCGCCACGCTCCGCACCACCCCCTGGCTCGGCCGGGCCGGTGGGACCGCCCCGGCGCCATCGCCGGCGCCCGGCGGCGCCCCGGCGGGCGCGGCGCTCCCGCCGCTGTCGGCCGGTGAGGACGTGGCCTCGGTGCTCGCCTGGGCGCGCGCCATCCACCCGCCGGCCGAGAGCGGCGCCACGCTCCCCCTGCCGGCGCCGGCCGAGGAGGCGGCGGCGGTGCTGCCGCTCTTCACCGGGCCGGCCGCCGAGCCGGTGCGGCCGCGCGGCTACTTCGGCGCGCTCCGCTACGTGGGGCAGCACGCGCGCACCTACCTCGTCTGCGAGGCGCCGGGCGGGGCGCTCGTGGTCATCGACCAGCACGCCAGCCACGAGCGGATGCTCTTCCACCGGCTGCGCGAGGCGATGCGGGCCCGGCAGCTGCCGGTGCAGCCGTTCCTCGTGCCGCAGGTGGTGACGCTGCCGCCGGCGGTGGCCCGGGCGCTCGAGGGGCACGCCGCGGAGCTGGCGCGGCTCGGGCTCGACGTCGAGCCCTTCGGCGGCGACGCCTTCGCGGTGAAGGGGGCGCCGGCCCTGCTCGGCGGCGTCGACCTGGCCGGCCTGCTCGAGGACCTGGCGCAGCAGCTCGAGCAGCTGGAGCGGGGGAGCGCGGTGGACGAGGCGCTCCACGACCTCGCCGCCACCATGGCCTGCCACGCGGCGGTGCGCGCCAACCAGGAGCTGACGCCCGAGGAGGCGCGGGCGCTCCTCGACGGGCTCGACGCCATCGACTTCAAGGCGCGCTGCCCGCACGGCCGGCCGGTGGTCTTCGAGCTGCCCCTCGCCGACCTGGAGCGGCGGGTGGGGCGGCGGTAGTGCCCGGCGGCGGCGCGGAGCGGTGGACGCGCGGGCGGCCTTGAGGCAGATTCCCCGGCGTGCCGCCGCGGGATCCGCGCTACCGCCCGTACCGGGTCGCCCTCTGGGTCGTCTGGTTCGTCGCCATCACCCTGTCGATCGGGACGGTGGTGGTGAACGTGGTGCGCCACCTCTCGGGGCCGCACCGGCCCGCCGCTACCGCCGCCCTGCCGACGCGCATGTCGCTGCGGGTCTGCGTGAAGGAGCTGGAGCAGCTCAACCGCGAGCAGAACGAGCGGGCCTGGCGGCTCGGCGCCGACGTGGGCGAGGAGGGGGCCCTGGCCGCCTTCGACGCCTGGTCGCGCGACTGGGAGATCCGCGTCGACGACCTGGCCGATCGCTGCCGCCTCGACGCCTCGGAGCCGGATCCGCAGGGCTTCGGGGGCCGGCGCGAGCTGGCCGCGGCGCGCGACGCGGTGCTGGCGGTCCACCGGGCCTACCGGGCCCAGGTGAACCGCTTCGCGCAGGAGGGGGCCGAGCTCGCCAGGCAGGCGGGGCAGGCCCTCGAGGGCGCCCGCCGCGCCGTCACGCTCTCGCCGCCGCCCTGATCAGGCAGGCCGGGCCGCCCGGCGCGGCTCAGGGGAAGGTGCAGGCGGCGCCGGGGACGTAGCGGAAGACCCAGCGGTAGACCTGCGTCTCGAAGTTGGCGTCCGGGCTCCGGTACGGCCGGGCGGCCGGGCCCGGGTCGGGCGCGAAGCCGTTCGAGACCACCAGCTCCACCACGTGGAGGCCGCCGCCGTCGCGGAAGGCCTGCTGCGCCGCCGCGTCGGCGCCCGGGTCGTAGAGGTAGGGCTGGAAGGCCCAGGGGGTGATGGGGCGGACGAGGTCGAGGCCGTTCAGCGGCACCGGGACGGTCTCGCGCGACTGGTCGTGCGCCTGGAACGGGCGGTCGGGCAGGTAGTCGACGAACCAGCGGGCCTCGAACGGCTTGGTGGTGTCGTCGTAGGCGGCCGACGCGGTCAGCGTGACGGACGGCGGCGCGGCGCAGCCCGGCCCGACCTCGACCACGGTGTCGACGGGGGTCACGAGGTCGGAGCGGATGCGCGGCGGCGTGATGGTCCCGGTGCTCGGGTAGTCCGGGAGGGCCTGCGGCAGCGGGCAGCCCGCGAGGAGGAGCGCGCAGGCGGCCGCGAGCGGCAGGGCCAGGCGGGGCAGGGGGTGCGTCACGGGCTCTCCTCGTCCGGCGGGGGCGGCTCGCCGCTCCGCTCCGCCTCCATCCGCTCCAGGTGGCGGAAGATGGTGCGCGGGTCGACCCCCAGGTCCTTGGCCGTCTTGGTCCGGTTGCCGGCGTTCCGCTCCAGCACGTCGTTGACGTAGCGCTTCTGGAACTCGCGGGTGGCCTGGGCGAGCGGCACGGTCGGCTCGAGCACCTCGGGCGAGAGATCCAGGTCCTCGGCCGAGACGAGCGCCCGGTCCGCCAGCACCACCGCCTTCTTCAGCCGGTTCTCCAGCTCGCGCACGTTGCCGGGCCAGGCGTACTTCTTCATGGCGACGAGCGCGGCCGGCGTGAAGCCGCGCACCCGCGCCGCGAACTCGCGGGCGTAGGCCTGCAGGAACCACTTGGCCAGCACCACCACGTCGTCGCCGCGCTCGCGCAGCGGCGGCAGCTGGATGGCCACCACGTTGAGCCGGTAGTAGAGGTCCTCGCGGAAGGTGCCCCGCTCGATCTCCTGCTCCAGCACCTTGTTGGTGGCGGCCACCACCCGGATGTCGACGGGCTCGGGGCGGCTGTCGCCGACGCGGGTGACGGCCCGCTCCTGCAGCGCCCGCAGGATCTTCACCTGGAGCGCCGGCGGCATCTCGCCGATCTCGTCGAGGAAGAGCGTGCCGCCGCTGGCCGCCTGGAAGCGGCCGACGCGGCTCGCCACCGCGCCGGTGAAG
>DASTGK010000495.1:0-4530 GCA_035719085.1 Anaeromyxobacteraceae bacterium | reverse complement strand
GCCCCCTCCCGGGCGGCGAGCGGCCGCACGAGCCGCTCGGCGGCGCGCAAACCCGGCGCCCCCACCACGTCGCCCAGGAAGAGGATCGTGAGGCTCGTCGTCGAGCCCGGCGGCCGGGGCGGTCGCGGCCGCGGCCGCCTGGACCACCGGCGCCTCCTCGGCCCGCTTCACCGTCACCACGCTTCCGCACTTCTTGCAGCGGACCTTGACGCCGCCCGGACCGACCTTGTCGTCCGAGATCATGTAGGCCGCGCCGCAGCTATCGCAGGTGAATTTCATGTTCCTTCTCAGGCGGGGACCACCGCCGCGAGTCCGAGCTTCTCCCGCAGGGCCGCATAATCCTCCGAGACGCAGAAGTTCGAAAGGTCCTTGAGCTTCATCTCGTCGCGGAGCTTCGACACCTGGGCCTTCTCGCCGAGCACGCCGCGCCGGACGATCTCGAGGTCGGCGGCGAGCAGCGCGCCGGCGCGGTTGGAGGTGAGCTCGGCGCCGTCGAGGTAGGCCCGCACGTCGCCCGGGTGCTGCACCTCGCAGTACCTCCGGGCCAGGAGCTTGAGCGTGTTGGCCCGGACCTTCTCCGGCAGCACCCGCTCCAGCTCGCGCTTCAGCTTCTCCACCAGGTGCGGGTCGGCGGTGACCACGAACTTCGAGGTGCCCACCGAGCAGGCCGCCTGGAAGACCAGGTCGAGCTGGTCGTGCGGCATGAGCCGCGCCATGAAGAGCTCGGGCCGCTTGAAGGCGAGCGCCTTGCCGATGGCGAACCAGAGCTCCTTCTTGGGCCGGTCGCGGAACATCTCGGCCGAGGCCACCACGCCGGGCGGGTCGGTCGGGACGAGCTGCAGCCGGGCGGCGTCCTCCTCGCGCTTGAAGAGGCGCAGCGGCTCCACGCCGAGGGTGCGCTCGACGTACTTGAACATGTTGACGAAGAAGAGCATCGAGCCGGCCACGTCGAGCTCGTCCTTCTTCGGGTTGAGCCCCAGCTCCTTGGGCGCCTGCACGAAGAGCGGCCGGGCGTGGAGCGCCAGCAGCGTCATCACGTCGGCGAGCGGCCCCTTGACCCGCTCGTGGAGCAGGAGCCCCCAGAGCTGGTCGTCGAGCGGCCGGCTGGCCTGGTCGCGGGCGTACTTGCGCAGCCGCGACACCACCGCCAGCTCCTCCTGGCTGGCGCCGCCCACGAGGTGGGCCAGCACCTGCGCCGCCGAGTAGGCCTTGTCGTAGGCCCGGCCGGCGGCGTGGAGCCCGACGAGCGCGGAGAGCGCCTTCTGCGGCTTGGCGCCCAGGCGCACCAGCTGCCGGTAGGCGTCGACCGCCTCGCCCTCCTGCCCGGCGGCCTTGGCCGACAGGTCGGCGTAGAGCTCGACCGAGACCGCGTCCTCCGGGTCGGCGCGCGACACCACCTGGTAGGCCATGCGCGCCCCGTCGTCGCTGCGCAGGACGTTGCGGTAGAGCTCGCCGAGCGTCTTCCACAGGGCCAGCCGGGCCGGGCCGGCCTCGGCCGACTTGGGCAGCCGCTGGATCATCCGCACGTAGGCCTGCTCCAGCTCCGGCCAGCGCTTGTCGCGCGCCAGCGCCTCCTCGATGGCGGCGAAGGCCTGCGGCAGGCGCGGGTTCTTGTCGAGCGCCTTCTCCAGCTCGGCCAGCGCCGCGGCCTCGTCCTTCACCTCGTCGCGCAGGATCTCGGCGAGCAGCAGGTGGAGCTTGGCGGCGCGCGGCGGGTCGGCCTGCACCTCGGGCCGGGCGATGATCTGCCCGAGCACGTCGGCCGCCTTCTGCCCCTGGCGCGTCTCGCGGTAGAGGCCGAGCAGCGCCTCGGTCACCGGCAGGTCGGTCGGGTCGATGCGCGAGGCGCCCAGGAAGGCGTCGATGGCCTGGTACGGATCCTGGAGCCGGTCGCGGCAGGCCTCGCCGATGGCCACGAAGGCGTCGAAGCGGGCCTGCCCCTCCAGCGCCGGCAGGAGCCGCTGCCGCTGCTCGACCGCCCCCTCCCAGTCGCCGGCCGCCTCGAGCAGCCGCACCAGGCTGCGGCGCGACGGCTCGTGCCCCTGGTCGATCTCGAGCGCCTTGCGGAAGCTGCCGATGGCGCGGTCGGCCTGCCCGAGGCGGGCGGCGACCTCGCCGATCTGCCAGTGCGTCTCGACCACCTCGAGGTCGGTCAGGCCGTCGCGGTGGTGGATGATGATGGCGGTGAAGACCTTGAGCGCCTCGTCGAGCTGCCCCTCGGCCACCAGCAGGTTGCCGAGCCCCTCCAGCGCCGGCAGGTAGGTCGAGTCGAGCTCGTAGGCGCGCCGGTAGGAGGCGAGCGCCTTGGCCCGGTCGCCGCGCTTCTCGGCCACGTAGCCCTGCCGGTAGGACTGCCGGCACAGCTCCTTGGCGTCGCCGCCGCCCTCCAGCGTCCGCACCATGCCGTCGAGCACGCGCTCGGCGTCGGGCCAGCGCTGCTGGGCCACGTAGATGTCGGAGAGCGGGCGGGCCGCGCCGAGCGCCGCCGGCTGGCGCTTCAGCGCCTCCTCGTAGGCGCGCGCCGCGCCCTCGCGGTCGTCGCGCTCCTCCTGGTGCAGGCGGCCCACCTCGGTCCAGAGCGCCGCCTTCTTCTCGTCATCCTCGGCGTAGCGCGCCTCGGCGACCAGCTGCTCCAGGTACCCGTCGCGGTCCCCGTCGCGCTCCAGGATCCCCTTCATGGCGCGGATGGCCGGCAGGCAGCCCGGATCGAGCGCCAGCGCCTTGCCGTACGCCTCCCGGGCCGCGCCCAGGTCCATCAGCATGTCCTCGTCGATGGCGCCGATGCGGACGTAGATGGCCACGGCGTCCTGGCTGGCGCCGGCCAGCCGCGCCTCGCGGCGCAGCATGTCGAGGGCCAGGTTCCAGTTGCCGCTCCGCTCGTAGAGCCGGCCCAGCGCCGAGACCGCCTCGCGCGACTCGGGGTCGACGGTGAGCGCCTGGCCGAAGATGGCCTCGGCCCGGTCGACGCGCGACAGCTCCTTCCACCAGACCTCGCCGGTGGCCACCATGAGGGCCACCTGCTCCTTGCGGTCGGTGACCAGCCCGAGGTGGTGCTGCAGCACGGTGAGCAGCTTCTCGAACTGCCCCTGCTCCCGGTAGAGCCGCTCCAGCGCCTTGACGGCGCCCAGGTTGCCGCCGTCGAGGCCGAGCACCGCCTCGTTCTGGGCGATGGCGCGCGCCGGGTCCTGCATCTTCTCCTCGAAGATGCCGGCGCTCTTGGCCAGGATGCGCACCTGCTCGGCCGGGTCGCCGGAGAGCTGCACCTGCCGCTCGTAGACCCGGTTCAGCTCGGCGAAGCGGTCGAGCTTGGTGTAGAGCCGCTCCAGGCCGGCCAGCGCCTCGCGGCGCCGGTCGTCGAGGCCGAGGACGGTCCGGTAGGCCTCCACCGCCGCCTCGTCGTCGCCGATCTCGTTCTCGTAGAGCCCGGCGATCTGGAGCTGCCAGCGGATGCGGGCCTCGTCGTCGGCCGCCAGGTCGCGGGCCCGGGCCACCACGCCCGCGAGCTCGCCCCAGCGGTGCTCGCGCCGGTAGAGGGCCGAGAGCGCCTCGACGGCCTGGGCGTCGCCGCCGTCGAGCTCGAGGACGCGCCGCAGCGCGGCCACCGCCTCGTCCACGTCCTCGAGGTCGCGGTCGTAGAGCCGCGCCACCTCGAGGAGGAGCTTCTTCTTCTCGTCGAGCCCGGCCGCCGCCTCCAGCTTCTGCTCCAGGGCGATGACGAGGTCGCGCACGCGGCCGCGCTTCTTGAAGAGGCCGGCCAGGGCGTCGAGCGCCTCCGGGCTGGCCGGATCGGCCTCGAGCGCCTTGCGGTAGGCCGCCTCGGCCCCCTCGGGATCGTCGAGGACGCCGTCGCGCAGCAGGCCGAGCCGCAGGAGCAGCTTCGCCCGCACCATGCCGCGGGCGTCGTCCGCCACCTGCTCCAGCACCGCCGAGAGCTCCTCGTCGGCGCCGGTCTCGCGCGCCAGGCGCTCCGACTCGGCCAGCGCCTCGT
Organism: Anaeromyxobacteraceae bacterium; assembly: GCA_035719085.1. Taxonomy (GTDB): domain Bacteria; phylum Myxococcota; class Myxococcia; order Myxococcales; family Anaeromyxobacteraceae; genus JADKCZ01. The sequence goes on along the minus strand of DASTGK010000495.1, from coordinate 542 downwards.
CGTCGCCGGGCGCCTCGGCCAGGGCGCGGCACCAGGCCAGGAAGGACATCTCCTTCTGCCCGAGCTTGCGCTCGTGGACGCCGGCCACCTCCTTCAGGATGGCCAGCTTCTCCACCGGGTCGGCCACGTGCGGGGCGAACAGGTCGCAGACCCGCGCCCAGTCGCGCCAGTGGCTGCCGGCCGCGTGCAGGTCGCGCAGCTGCTGGTAGGCCGGGCGGCTCGTCGGGTCGAGCTCCAGCACCCTCTCCAGCGCCGCGGCCGCCGCGTCGGGCCGCTTCTGGCCGATCCAGAGCTCGGCCACCGCCAGCCAGGCCGGGACCGCCTCGGCCGGCCCGCCCTGCGCCGCGAGCAGCGCCGCCCGCGCCTCGGCGGCGCGCACTCCGTCGGCCGCCGCCCCGGCGGCGCCGAAGATCCGCTCGATCCGCTCGAGATCGGCCGCGGCGTGGGGCTCGATGTCGAAGGCCCGCTTGGCCTGCTCCACCGCCTCGGTCTTCTGCCCGGCGCGCAGGAGCACGTCGGCGAGGTCGAGCCGGATGGTCTTC
>DASTGK010000494.1:0-2656 GCA_035719085.1 Anaeromyxobacteraceae bacterium | reverse complement strand
GGAGCGGAGCGGCGGGGCGGCGGGCCGGGCGGCGGCGGCCGGGGCGGGCGGCGGCTCGGCCGGCTTCTCGAAGCTGTCCCACTTCGAGTCGGAGGTGCCGCTGACGCCGGAGACGCGGAGCGCGAAGTCGTCCGGGTTGGTGGCCTGGCGCAGCGCCTCCTCGTAGGTGATGTGCCCGGCCTTGAGCAGCGACATGAGCGACTGGTCGAAGGTCTGCATCCCGTAGGTGGTGTGCCCCTGCGAGATGGCGTCGTTGATCTCCTTGGTGCGGTCCTTGTCCTCGATGAGCTCGCGCACGCGCCCGGTGGCGAGGAGCACCTCGATGGCCGGCACGCGCCCCTTGCCGTCGGCGCGCGGCACGAGCCGCTGCGAGATGACCGCCTTCAGCACCGAGCCGAGCTGCAGCCGCACCTGCTTCTGCTGGTAGGGCGGGAAGGCCGAGATGATGCGGTTGATGGTCTCGGTGGCGTCGAGCGTGTGCAGCGTCGACATGACGAGGTGGCCGGTCTCGGCGGCGGTGAGCGCCGTCTCGATGGTCTCGAGGTCGCGCATCTCGCCGACCAGGATCACGTCCGGGTCCTGGCGCAGGGCGCTCTTGAGCGCCTGGCCGAAGCTCATGGTGTCGACGCCCACCTCGCGCTGGTTCACGATCGACCGCTTGTCGCGGATGAGGAACTCGATGGGGTCCTCGATCGTCATGATGTGGCAGGTCTCGGTGGCGTTGATGTGGTCGATCATCGCCGCGAGGGTCGTCGACTTGCCGGAGCCGGTGGTGCCGGTGACGAGGACGAGGCCGCGCTGCTCGCCCGCGATCTTCTCCAGGATCTTCGGCAGCATCAGCTGCTCGATCGACATGATCTTGAACGGGATCACGCGGAGCACGACGCCGATGGTGCCGCGCTGCTGGAAGATGTTGACGCGGAAGCGCCCCAAGCCCGGGACGCCGTAGGCCAGGTCGACCTCGTTGGTCTGCTTGTACTTCTCCTTCTGGTACTCGTTCATGATCCCGAGGGCCATGCGGGCGATCTCCTCGGGGGGGAGCCGCCGCGCGTCCTTCAACGGGACCAGCGAGCCGTCGACGCGGAACATCGGCGGGAGGCCCGCCTTCAGGTGGATGTCGCTCGCGCCGGCCCTGAGCGCGACCTGCAGGACCTCGTTCAGTTCCATCGCAGCCAGAGGGTAACACCGCGATCCGGGGCGGTCCAATGCGCCCGCGGGCGGCGCGTCCCGCGATCCGGCGGCGGGACCGTGGGTCCGGGCGGCGACCCGCCCTGAAACGCCGAGCGGCCGGACACCCAGGGGGTGCCGGCCGCCGGAGCGAGCCTCGCGGGGCCCGCCGGTGCGCCTAGCGCTTCGAGAACTGGAACCGCTTGCGGGCGCCCGGACGGCCGTACTTCTTGCGCTCGACGGCGCGGGCGTCGCGGGTGAGGAAGCCGGCCTTCTTGAGCACCGGGCGGTACTCGGCGTTCAGGTCGCACAGGGCGCGGCTGATGCCGTGGCGGATGGCGCCCGCCTGGCCGGAGAGGCCGCCGCCGTTGGCGGTGACGAAGACGTCGACCTTGCCGAGCTGATCCACCAGCTTGAGCGGCTCGATCAGGATCATCTTCGACGTCTCGCGGCCGAAGTACGCGTCCATGGTCCGGCCGTTGATCGTGACGTTGCCGGTGCCGGGGACGAGCCGGACGCGCGCCACGGACTCCTTGCGGCGGCCGACGGTGATGTTCGCCTGGGTGGCCATCAGTTCCTCACTTCGCGGCGGCGAGCGCCTGCGGCTTCTGCGCGGCGTGCGGGTGGTTCTCGCCCGCGTAGACCTTGAGCTTCGTCATCATCTGGCGGCCGAGCGCGCTGCGCGGCAGCATCCGGCGGACCGCGTTGACGATCAGGTCCTCCGGGTGGCGCTGGCGGAGCTTGTTCATCGGCGTGAGCTTCTCGCCGCCCGGGTGCATCGTGTGGGTGAAGAAGACCTTGTCGGTCTCCTTCTTGCCGGTGAACTTCACCTTGCCGGCGTTGACCACCACGACGAAGTCGCCGGTGTCGATCGACGGCGTGTAGGAGGGCTTGTGCTTGCCCTTGAGGATCGAGGCGATGCGGGTGGCGAGGCGGCCGACCGTCTGGTCGGCCCCGTCGACGACCCACCACTGGCGGCCCTCGAGGGCCTCCTGGCGAGTGGCGCTGTGCGTTCTAGGCATGGAAAGACCTGCGATTCCCGAAAATTGGAAAGGCGCCTTCTAGAGGAAGGACGTGCCCTTGTCAAGGGCACGCCGCCCGCGAGCACGACCGCTCCGGCCGGCACCCCGAGGGGACGCGCACCGTAGCCGGATCGCGCGCGGATCTCCAGCGGTTTCGATGGGTCCCGCCCGAATGGCGCGCGCGGGGGCGCGGCGCCTATGCTCCGCCGGTGACCGAGGCCTGCGCCCGACCGCTCCGGCGCCTCCGCGCCGATCACCGGGCCGAGGCCGATCCGGCCTGCGCCGGCTGCCCCCAGCTCCTCCTCCTGCGCGCGCGGCGCCGCGCGCGCGTCGAAGCGGCGGGGCGGCTCTCCTGCGAGCCGGGCGAGGGCGCCGCGCTCGCCGAGGCGGCGCGGGGCGAGGCGCGCCTCGTGGTGCTGGCCGGTCCGGACGAGCCCTCGCTCCCCACCCTCGCGGCCGGCGCGGCG
>DASTGK010000493.1:0-5156 GCA_035719085.1 Anaeromyxobacteraceae bacterium | reverse complement strand
GGGGGCGTCGAGCGGCTCGCCGCGCAGGTGGGGCGGCAGCCGGGCGCAGGAGGCCTGCTCCGGCAGCGTGGCGGTGGCCGTCACCGGGCGGCCGTCGACGCGGCAGAGCGCCGCGCCCATGAGCCGCTCGTCGCGCGCCAGGTCGTCGAGCAGCGCCCGCGCCCCCGGGCCGTCGCCCGAGGCGAGCCGCGCCGCCAGCGACTCGCGCGCGCCGCGGGCCACCAGCCGGGCGCGTATGGCGAGGTCGCGCTCCGCCCAGGTGCGCGCCTGGTCGTTCACCACCCAGGAGGCCGCCCAGGCGACGAGCGCCAGGAGCCCCAGCAGGGGGACCAGGAAGCGGAACGCGTCGAGGGCCGCCGATCGCTGCATAGTGGACCGAGCCTCGCCTGCTCTTTACTGGCTAGATCGGCACGGCGCGCCTCCGCAAGGGGCGGGGTGCCGCGGGAGGTCGGGATGCGGCTCGAGGATCTGGGGCTCGTCGGCAACTGCCAGTACGCGGCGCTGGTGCACCGCGACGGCCGGGTGGTCTGGTGCTGCCTGCCGCGCTTCGACGCCGAGCCGGTCTTCGGGGCGCTGCTCGATCCGGAGGGCGGCGCGCTGGCGGTGGGCCCGGCCGGCGGCGGCGCCGGCGCGCAGCGCTACCTGCCCAACACCAACGTGCTCGAGACCACCTTCGAGGACGGCGACGGCGCCTTCCGCGTCCTCGACTTCGCGCCGCGCTTCGAGCAGCACGGCCGCTCCTTCCGCCCCGCCCAGCTCCACCGGATCGTCGAGCCGCTGCGCGGGCTGCCGCGGCTGCGCGTCACGTGCGACCCCCGGCTCGGCTGGTCGAAGGCGCGGGCGCCGGCGGTGGCCGGCTCGAACCACGTCCGCTTCGAGGGGTTCGGCGCGCAGCTGCGGCTCACCACCGACGTGCCGGTCTCCTACCTCTCGGGGCAGCCCTTCTCGCTCACCGGCCGGCGCCACCTGGTGCTCACCTGGGGCGCGCCCATCGAGGAGCCCCTGCCGCCGCTCTGCGACCGCTTCCTGGCCGAGACGGTGCGCCACTGGCAGCGCTGGGTGAAGGGCTGCAACGTGCCGGCGCGCCACCAGGACGAGGCCATCCGCTCGGCGCTGGCCCTGAAGCTCCACTGCTTCGAGGACACCGGCGCCATCGTGGCGGCGACCACCACCTCCATCCCCGAGTCGCCGAAGAGCGGCCGCACCTGGGACTACCGTTACTGCGGGCTGCGCGACGCCTACTACGTGCTCGGCGCCTTCCACCGGCTCGGCCAGTTCGAGGAGCGGGAGCGCTTCACCCAGTGGCTCTTCGACGTGGCCGGCGGCCACCCGGGGCTCGACCTGGCGCCGCTCTACCGCATCGACGGCCGGTCCGACCTCGACGAGCGGATCGAGGCCGGCTGGGCCGGCTACGAGGGCGACGGGCCGGTGCGGGTCGGCAACGGCGCCGCGGTCCACCGGCAGAACGACATCTTCGGCGAGACGGTGCTGGCGCTGGCGCCGGTCTTCCTCGACGACCGCTTCCGCGACGAGCAGTCGAAGGCGACGCTCGACCTGCTCGAGCGGCTGGCCGCCAAGGCGGTGGAGGTGGCCGGCACGCCCGACGCCGGCATCTGGGAGTACCGCACCGACTGGGTGCCGCAGACCTTCTCGGCGCTCATGAGCTGGGCGGCGGCCGACCGCGGCGCGGCGGTGCTGGCGCGCCACCGGCCCGAGGCGGCGGCCCCGTTCGTCGAGGCGGCGCGGCGCATCCACGGCGAGATCACCGCCAAGGCCTGGAGCCAGCCGCTCGGCGCCTTCGCCTCCACCTTCGGCGGCGACGCGCTCGACGCCGCGCTCCTGCAGATGGCGCCGCTCCGCTTCCTGCCGCCCGGCCACCCGCGGCTCGCCGCCACCGTCGAGGCGATCGCCACCGGCCTGGGGCGCCACGGCTGGGTCGACCGCTACCGGATCGACGACGGCTTCGGCCACCCGCAGGTGGCCTTCGTCCTCTGCACCTTCTGGCTGGTGCAGGCGCTCGCCCGGCTCGGCCAGCGCGAGCGGGCGGCGGCGCTGCTCGACCGGGCGGTGAAGGCCTGCTCGCCGCTCGGCCTGCTCTCCGAGGACTACGACCCGGCCGGCGCGCTGCGCGGCAACTTCCCGCAGGCCTACAGCCACGTCGGCCTCATCCACGCCGCCTTCGACGCCTCGCCCGGGTGGGAGGAGATCCTCTGAGCCGCCCGGGCGGCGCGCGCCCGCCTTGCCCCGCCGGCCGGGCGCGTGCGATGTGAGCCCGATGCGCGCGGTGGTGCAGCGGGTGAGCCGGGGCGAGGTGCGGGTCGACGGCCGGGTGACCGGGGCGGTGGGGCGCGGGTTCGTGGTGCTCCTCGGCGTGGCGCGCGAGGACGTGGAGCAGGACGCCCAGGCGCTCGCCGACAAGGTGGCCGGGCTGCGCGTCTTCGAGGACGCGGCCGGCAAGATGAACCTGGCGCTCGCCGACGTGGGCGGCGGCCTGCTGGTCGTCTCGCAGTTCACGCTCCTCGGCGACGCCCGCAAGGGGAACCGGCCGAGCTTCGTCGACGCGGCGCCGCCGGAGCAGGGGAACGCGCTCTACGAGAAGTTCTGCGCGCTCCTGCGGGAGAAGGGGCTGCGCGTCGAGACCGGCGTCTTCCGCGCCACCATGGCGGTGGAGCTGGTGAACGACGGGCCGGTCACCATCCTGCTCGACTCGCGCCGGCTCTTCTAGGTGTGCGGCGCGCCGGCCGGTGGCGCGATCGCCGCCGCCGGGGTATCACGGCGTCCCGGAGGTCGCGCGATGGCCGACTGCCTCTTCTGCAAGATCGTCGAGGGGAAGATCCCCGCCAAGATCGTCCACCAGGACGCCGACAGCGTCGCCTTCGAGGACATCAACCCGCAGGCGCCGCTCCACGTGCTCGTCGTGCCGCGCCGGCACGTGCCGACCATGAACGACCTGCACGCCGAGCACGACGAGGTGGTCGGCAAGCTCTTCCGCGTGGCGGCCAGCATCGCCAAGGAGCGGGGCTTCTCGGAGAGCGGCTGGCGCGCCGTCATGAACGCCAACGCCGACGCCGGGCAGACGGTCTTCCACGTTCACCTGCACGTGCTCGGCGGCCGCCAGTTCGGCTGGCCGCCCGGGTAGCGGCGGCGAGCGGCGCGCCGGCCTACTCGCGCGCCACCCACTCGGTCCGGACGCGGGCCACCTCCTTGCCGTCCTCCTCGCGGACGATGGAGTGGAGCCGCGCCCCCTCGCCGGCCGGCGCCGAGCGCGAGCGGACGAAGGCGCCCAGGTTGCACTCGGCCAGGAACTGCACGTCGAAGGCGGCGAGCCGCTGCCCGCGCCAGGTCGCCTCGTCGACCGCCTCGAGCGCCCAGGCGACGTAGCTCGCGTTGGTGACGTGCAGGTTGGCGTCGATGTCGGCGAAGCGGACCTGAAAGCGCCGCTCCAGCTCCGGCGCCGCGAGCTCGGCCGGGGCCGGCAGGCCGAGCGGCAGGACGTGCTCGGTCGCCTTCACCAGCCCGGGCGGGAAGACGCGGTCGGGCCGGACCGGCCGGCGCGTCGCCACGTCGAGCGCGAACCAGGTGGTGAGGGCGCGGCCGATCTCGACGCCGCCGCGCCGCAGCCGGAAGTCGCGCAGCGCCGCCAGCCGGTCGATGCCGGAGGGCCAGGTCTCCACCTCGAGCGCGTCGCCCCAGCGTGCCGCCTGGTCGAGCACCACCTGCTCCCGCGCCAGCACCCAGGTCAGCCCCTGCCGGTTGAGGTCGGCGAGGCCGAAGCCCTGCCGGTCGGCGTTGAGGCCGGCCGCCTCCTGCAGGTAGCCGGCGAGCGCCGCCGGGGCCAGGTGGCCGAAGGCGTCGGCGTCGAAGCTGTGGACGGTGAAGGTGGCGCGGGTGGTCTCCATGGCGGGGGGAGGAGACCACGCCGGCCCGGCGCTGTCGACGGCCGGCATCATCCTTGCTCCTCCTCCGTCCGATGACCCGGAGGGACGCGCCAATGCTCAGAATTCCGCCAGCCCTGTGGCTCCTCGGCCTCGCCCTGTGTGTGTCGAGCGCGACACGCGACCCCTCGGCGCGCCGCGCCCCCGCCCCGCCGGCCGCCGCCACCGTCAGCGCCGCCGCCGCCCCCGCCCGGCTGGTGCCGGTCCCCGCCGCGTTCGTGGCGGCCCGCTAAGCGCCCGGGATCCCGGGCACCCCGGCGCGCCGCGCGGGGGTACCATCGGGGCCATGGCCCCGCGCTTCCTCCCCCGCCGGCCGCTCGGGCGCACCGGCTTTCCCGCCACCGTCATCGGCCAGGGCGATCTCGCCGACCGGAGCGTCCCGCGCGAGCGGTGCGTCGCCGTCCTCCGTCGGGCGCTCGACGCCGGTGTCAACGTCCTCGACACCGCCCCCCAGTACGAGGACGGCTACTCGGAGGAGCTGGTCGGCGAGGCGCTGCGCGGCCGGCGCGACGGCGTCTTCCTGGTCGACAAGCTCGACCACCTCGACCGTCCGGTCGGGCCGCAGCTCGACGGGAGCCTGGAGCGGCTCGGCCTGCCGTCGGTCGACCTCGCCGCCTTCCACGCCGTCTCGAAGCTCGCGGACTGGATCCGCCTCGCCGCGCCGGGCGGGCTCCTGGACGAGCTCGGCGAGGAGGTGAGGCGCGGCCGGGCCCGCTTCCGCGGCCTCTCCAGCCACCACCCGGACGTGCTCGCCGCCGCGCTCGACGACGGCCGCTGCGACGTCCTCATGTTCCCGGTGGGGCTCTTCGTGGCGCGCCAGTACGTGACCGAGATCCTGCCGCGCGCCAAGGCCGCGGGCGTCGGGACCATCTGCTTCAAGACCTTCGGCGCCGGCAAGCTGCTCGGCGACACCGAGGGGTACGGCCGGCCGCTCGCGGAGCGGCCGCGCGGCAAGCTCTCCTCCGGCGGCGTCGACGAGGCGGCGCCCACGCTGCCGCGCGTCGACGTCGCCACCTGCGTCCGCTACACGCTGACGCAGGATCCCGACGTGACCTTGCTCGGCCTCTCCTTCGAGAACGAGCAGGACGCCGCCTGGGCGGCGGTCGAGGCCTTCACGCCGATGACGAAGGACGAGGAGAAGGACGCCCGCTACGCCGCCTGGGAGGCGGTGAAGGACAAGGGGGCGGTCTGGTGGAACCCGCCCCCGCGCACCGGGCGCTA
>DASTGK010000492.1:0-7356 GCA_035719085.1 Anaeromyxobacteraceae bacterium | reverse complement strand
ACGACCTCGATCACGGAGCCGGTGACGACACCGTCGGTCTCCTGGTCGGGGGGCGGCTCGACGCGGCCGAGGGCCAGCGACTCGCGGAAGCGGCGGCAGGTGTCGGCCCGGGGCGGTCCGCCGCCCTCCCCCGGCTCCTCGTAGCTCAGCTCGCCGAGATCGGCGCGCGGCTGGGGTACGCCGTTGAGCCAGAGCACCTGCTCGCGCAGCTCGACCCGGTCGCCGGCCACGCCCACCACCCGCTTCACCAGCGCCTGCGACGGGTCGCGCGGATCGTGGAAGACGATGACGTCGCCGCGGCGCGGGCCGGGCAGCTCGACCAGCGCCACGCCGGTGAACGGCAGGCGCACCCCGTAGGCCAGCTTGGAGACGAAGACCCGGTCGCCGGGCTCGAGGGTCGGCACCATCGAGCCGCTCGGGATGGAGAAGGACTCGACCACCGACCCGCGCAGCAGGAGGGCCAGGGTCACCGCCACGGCGGCCGACCGCGCCAGGTCGCGCCAGAGGGGACGCGGCGCCGGCGGGCCGTCTGTGGCCACGCCTAGTCCTCGACCTTCAGCACCGCCAGGAAGGCGGACTGCGGGATCTCCACGCTCCCGACCTGCTTCATGCGCTTCTTGCCCTCCTTCTGCTTCTCGAGGAGCTTGCGCTTGCGGGAGATGTCGCCGCCGTAGCACTTGGCGATGACGTTCTTGCGGTAGGCCTTGACCGTCTCGCGGGCGATCACCTTGGCGCCGATGGCCGCCTGGATGGCCACCTCGTACATCTGCTTCGGGATCTCCTCCTTGAGCTTCTGGCAGACGTCCCGGCCGCGCACGTAGGAGTTCTCGCGGTGCACGATGACCGAGAGGGCGTCGACCGGCTCGCCGTTGATGAGGATGTCGAGCTTGACGAGGTCGGCCTCCTCGTAGCCCTTGAGCTCGTAGTCGAGGCTGGCGTAGCCGCGCGACACGCTCTTCAGCTTGTCGAAGAAGTCGAAGACCACCTCGGCGAGCGGGATGTCGTAGGTGATCTGGACGCGCTTGGTGCCGATGTACTTCAGGTCGCGCTGCACGCCGCGCCGGTCCTGGCAGAGCTTCAAGATGGCGCCCACGTCGTCGGTGCGGCCGTGGATGTGGCAGGTGAGGATGGGCTCCTCGAGCTTGGCGATCTTCTGCACCGGCGGCAGCTTGGCCGGGTTGTCGATCTCGATCACCTCGCCCTGCGTGTCGGTGATCCGGTAGACGACCGAGGGGGCGGTGGTGATGAGGGAGAGCTCGTACTCGCGCTCCAGCCGCTCCTGGACGATCTCCATGTGGAGCAGCCCGAGGTAGCCGCAGCGGTAGCCGAAGCCGAGCGCCTGCGAGGTCTCCGGCTCGTAGGTGAAGGCCGAGTCGTTGAGCGAGAGCTTGTCGAGGGCGTCGCGGAGCTTCTCGTAGTCGGCGGCGTCGATGGGGAAGACGCCGCTGAAAACCATGGGCTTCACGACCTTGAAGCCCGGGAACGGCGTCTCGACGGGGCGGTCGACCTCGGTGATGGTGTCGCCCACCTTGGCGTCGTGGACGTCCTTCACGTTGGCGACGCAGATGCCCACCTCGCCGGCCATCAGGCTCGGGACGCCCTTGGAGAACGGCGTGAAGACGCCCAGCTCCTGGACCTCGAACTCCTTCTTGTTCGAGAAGAGCCGGATCTTCTGCCGCGGCGCGAGCGTCCCCTCGAAGACCCGCACCAGCATGACGACGCCGCGGTACGAGTCGTACCAGGAGTCGAAGATGATGGCCTTGAGCGGGGCGGCCGGATCGCCCTTGGGCGGCGGCACCTTCCTCACGATCTGCTCGAGGATGTCGGCGATGCCGATCCCCTCCTTGGCCGAGCAGGGGACGGCCTCCGAGGCGTCGAGGCCGATGACCTCCTCGATCTCGCGCCGCACCTCCGGCACGTCGGCGCTCGGCAGGTCGATCTTGTTGATGACCGGCACGATCTCGAGGTCGTGGTCGAGCGCCAGGTAGACGTTGGCGAGCGTCTGCGCCTCGACGCCCTGCGTGGCGTCCACCACGAGGAGCGCCCCCTCGCAGGCGGCCAGCGAGCGCGACACCTCGTAGGCGAAGTCGACGTGGCCGGGGGTGTCGATGAGGTTGAGCTGGTAGTCCTTGCCGTCCCTGGCGCGGTAGCGCATGCGGACGGTCTGGGCCTTGATGGTGATGCCCCGCTCCCGCTCGAGCTCCATGTTGTCGAGGAACTGCGCCTGCTGCTCCCGCTTGGTGACGGTGCCGGTCTCGTCCAGCAGCCGGTCGGCCAGGGTCGACTTCCCGTGGTCGATGTGGGCGATGATCGAGAAGTTCCGGATGTGCGCGTTCAGCTCGGACATGTTGGGGCCGGGGCTTTTAGCATGCGGACCGCTGGGCCGCCATGCCAGGGTCCTGCGCTACTCGCCGATATCGTCCGATGTCAAGATTTCTGACGCGTCCGAATGGCCCCAACCGGGCTAAATGGCTGAAAGATGCCGTATCTTGTGCCAATAATTCGCACGACCACAACAGGTTGTGGGTCGCCGATTGACAGGCGGACGGTCGTTGGTAGAGTGCGCAGACCTTCGCGGGGGCGCGAAGACGGGAAGTGTGGGCGGGTATGGCTGGGCGGCGGGCTTTCCTGGGGGAATCCCTTCGTTGTCAGACCAGCACGCTAGACCTCCGGTTCACTGACGCGGGCCGGCCGGGGGAAATCATCAATGACGGGCGCACGTTACGTGCGCCCGACGGGGCAGGTTCATGCCCGGAGCCAGGAGGCTCCCGGGCGGAGGGATGTCGATGATGGAGCGTGAGGTTCAGGGTCAGGCGCGGAAGAACGGCAAGCCTTCCAAGAAGATGGGTCGTCGCGGCCTCGCGGTCGCGCGGTACTTCACCACCCGGGGGGTCGACCCGGCCGAGGAGATGGTCTGGGAGAGCCGCACCGCCGGCATCACCGGCGAGGGCGGGTCGGTCATCTTCGAGCAGAAGGACGTCGAGGTCCCGAAGTCCTGGTCGATGCTGGCCACCAACGTGGTCGCCTCGAAGTACTTCCGCGGCGCGGTCGGCTCGCCCCAGCGGGAGCGCTCGGTCCGCCAGCTCGTCTCGCGCGTGGTGCAGACCATCGGCGCCTGGGGGCGCAAGGACGGCTACTTCGCCAGCGAGGAGGACGCGGCCACCTTCGAGGCCGAGCTGGCCCACCTCGTCTACCGGCAGAAGATGAGCTTCAACTCGCCGGTCTGGTTCAACGTCGGCGTCGAGGAGCACCCGCAGTGCTCGGCGTGCTTCATCAACTCGGTGTCCGACTCGATGGACTCGATCCTGAAGCTCGCCCACACCGAGGGCATGCTCTTCAAGTACGGGTCGGGCACCGGCTCCAACCTCTCCAAGATCCGCTCCTCCAAGGAGCCGCTCTCGGGCGGCGGCGAGGCCTCCGGGCCGGTCTCCTTCATGCGCGGCTTCGACGCCTTCGCCGGCGTCATCAAGTCGGGCGGCAAGACCCGCCGCGCCGCCAAGATGGTGATGCTCGACGCCGACCACCCGGACATCGTCGAGTTCGTCAACTGCAAGGCCGAGGAGGAGAAGAAGGCCTGGGCGCTCATCGACGCCGGCTACGACGGCGGCTTCAACGTCCGCGGCGGCGCCTACGACTCGGTCTTCTTCCAGAACGCCAACCACTCGGTGCGCGTCAGCGACGCCTTCATGCGCGCCATGCTCGACGACCGCGAGTGGGCGCTGACGGCGCGCATCGACGGCCGGCCGGTCGAGACCGTCCGGGCGCGCGAGCTGATGCGCCAGATCACCGAGGCGGCCTGGCTCTGCGGCGATCCGGGCCTGCAGTTCGACAGCACCATCAACGGCTGGCACACCTGCCCGCAGACCGACCGGATCAACGGGTCCAACCCGTGCTCCGAGTACATGTTCCTCGACGACTCGGCCTGCAACCTCGCCTCGCTCAACCTGATGCACTTCCGGTCGATCGACGGCGGCTTCGACGTCGAGGCCTTCAAGAAGGCGGTCGACCTCACCATCCTGGCGCAGGAGATCCTGGTCGGGAACGCCAAGTACCCCACCCCGGCCATCGGCAAGAACTCCGAGGACTACCGGCCGCTCGGGCTCGGCTACGCCAACCTGGGCGCGCTGCTCATGGCGAGCGGCCACCCCTACGACTCGGACGACGGGCGCGCCTGGGCGGCGGCCATCACCGCCCTCATGACCGGCGAGGCCTACGCGCAGAGCGCCCGCATCGCCGCCCACGCCGGGCCGTTCGCCGGCTACGAGAAGAACCGCGACCCGTTCCTCAACGTGGTGCGCAAGCACCAGGCCCACGTCGACCGGATCGACCAGAGCCTGGTCGACGCCCCGCTGCTCGACGCCGCCCGCGACGTCTGGGCCGACGCGCTCAAGCTCGGCATCCAGCACGGCTACCGCAACGCCCAGGTCTCGGTGCTCGCGCCGACCGGCACCATCGGCTTCATGATGGACTGCGACACCACCGGCATCGAGCCCGACATCGCGCTCGTGAAGTACAAGAAGCTGGTGGGCGGCGGCGTGCTCAAGATCGTGAACAACACGGTCCCGCTGGCGCTGCAGCGGCTCGGCTACTCCGGCGAGGAGATCGGCGCCATCCTGCAGCACATCGACGAGATGGAGACCATCGAGGGCGCGCCGGCGCTCCGGCCCGAGCACCTCGCGGTCTTCGACTGCGCCTTCAAGCCGCGCAACGGCTCGCGGACCATCCACTACATGGGCCACATCCGGATGATGGGGGCGACGCAGCCCTTCCTCTCCGGCGCCATCTCCAAGACCGTCAACATGCCCAACTCGGCGACGGCCCGGGAGATCGAGGAGGCCTACGTCCAGGCCTGGAAGCTCGGGCTCAAGGCCATCGCCATCTACCGCGACGGCTGCAAGCGGAGCCAGCCGCTCAACACCGGCAAGGAGAAGGCCAAGGCGGTCGAGGCCGCGCCCGAGGCCGAGGCCGAGGCGCCGCTGGCCCGCCGCCGGCTGCCCGACGAGCGGCGCGCCATCACCCACAAGTTCTCCATCGGCGGCCACGAGGGCTACATGACCGTCGGCATGTACGACGACGGCATGCCGGGCGAGCTCTTCGTGGTGATGGCCAAGGAGGGCTCGGTGGTCTCGGGGCTGATGGACAGCTTCGCCACCTCCATCTCGATGGCGCTGCAGTACGGCGTGCCGCTCCACGTGCTCTGCGACAAGTTCAGCCACACCCGGTTCGAACCGTCGGGCTTCACCGGCAACCCGGAGATCCCGATCGCCAAGTCGATCACCGACTACATCTTCCGGTGGCTGTCGCTGAAGTTCCTGCCGAGCGAGGAGGGGGCGACCGTCTCCAGCACGCCCGGCACGCTCACCCCGGGCGCCGCGCCCGCCGCCCCCTCGCTGCCGGCCAAGGCCCGCACCGTGGAGGCCGCCGCGCCCAAGGCGGCCTCGTCGAACGGCGTGACCTACACCCGCGACACCGACGCCCCGCCCTGCCCCAACTGCGGCGAGATCACGGTGCGCAACGGCGCCTGCTACAAGTGCAACAACTGCGGCACCACCACGGGCTGCAGCTAGTCGCGCGGCGCAGAGGCTGAAGGCTCCGCCCTCCTCGGCGGATGTGGAAGGCGCCCCGGACTCCGGTCCGCGGGCGCCTTCGTTCGTCTCGAGCCGCTCCTCGCCGCCTCGCCGCCTGCGTCGTGTCGCGGTGGTCGCCGGCGGCGCGTCACCTGAAGTCGCGGGAGCGGTCGCCCACGGCCGGGGCGAAGGCGAGCGGCGCGAGGCCGTCCACGCGGACGTTGACCACCTGCCCGGTCCGCTCCACCCGCCCCCGGGCCACGAGGAAGGGCGAGCCGCGCACCACCGGGCGGCAGCGCTCGTAGACGTCGGGCATGACCACCAGGTTGGCGATGCCGGTCTCGTCCTCCAGGCTGACGAAGACGATCCCCTTGGCCGTCTCGGGGCGCTGCCGGACGATGACCAGCCCGGCCACCTCGACCGGGGCGCGGTCGTGAAGCCGGGCCAGCTCGCGGACCGTGCGGACCCGCCCGCCGGAGAGCGCCGGGCGGACCACGGCCATCGGGTGGGCGCGGACCGAGAGGCCGGTGGTGGCGTAGTCCTCCTGCACCAGCTCGGCGGCGCTCGCCGGCTCGAGCGCGGCCTCCGGCTCGGGCGGCTGCAGGCCGGCGAAGAGGTCGCCCGGCTCGCCCGGCCGGGCGGGGCGGGCCGCGAGGGCCATGGTGCGCCAGACCGCCTCGCGCCGCTCCGGCTCGAGCCCGCCGAGCGCCCCGGCCTCGGCCAGCCGGGTGGCCCAGGCGCGCGAGAGGCCGGCGCGGCGGGAGAGGTCGGCCACCGAGGCGAAGGGGCCGTCCCGGCGGGCCGCCACGATCGCCTCGCCCAGCTCGCGCGGCAGCCCGCGCACGGCGTGGAGCCCCACCCGGAGCGCCGGCACCTCGCCCGGCGCCGCCGGCGCGCCCGGCGCGGCCCCCTCGAGCGTCGACTCCCAGCCGCTCGCCCCGACGTCGACGCCGCGCACCTCGACGCCGTGGCGCTTGGCGTCCTCGACGAGGGTGTGGGGCGCGTAGAAGCCCATGGGCTGGCTGTTGAGGAGCGCCGCGGCGAAGGCGGCCGGGTGGTAGCGCTTCAGCCAGGCCGAGGCGTAGACCAGGAGCGCGAACGAGGCGGCGTGCGACTCGGGGAAGCCGTAGCCGGCGAAGCCGAGGAGCTGCCGGAAGATCCGCTCGGCCACCTCGCCGGAGATGCGCTTCGCGGCCATGCCGGCCACGAGCCGCGCCTTCATGGCGGCGAGCCGCTCGTGCGAGCGCCGGTGGGTCATCACCCGCCGCAGCTCGTCCGCCTCGCCCGGCGTGAAGCCGGCCGCCACCACCGCCAGCCGCATCGCCTGCTCCTGGAAGAGCGGGACGCCGAGCGTGCGAGCCAGCACCGGCTCGAGCGGCGCGTAGGGGTACTCGACCGGCTCCAGCCCGTCGCGCCGGCGCAGGTAGGGGTGGACCATGCCGCCCTGGATCGGCCCGGGCCGGATGATGGCCACCGAGATGACGAGGTCGTAGAAGCGGCGGGGCCTGAGGCGCGGCAGGAGCCCCATCTGCGCCCGCGACTCGATCTGGAAGACGCCGATGGTGTCGGCGCGGCTGGCCATCTCGTAGACCTGGGGATCCTCGGCCGGGATGGTGGCGAGGGAGTCGGGGTGCGGCACCGGCGTGGGCGCGGCCGGGGCCGGCCGCCGGGCCGCCAGCATGGCCAGGCCGCGCGAGAGCGCGGTGAGCATGCCGAGGGCCAGGAGGTCGACCTTGAGCAGGTCGAGGTCGGCCAGGTCGTCCTTGTCCCACTGGACGATGGTGCGCCC
>DASTGK010000491.1:0-3123 GCA_035719085.1 Anaeromyxobacteraceae bacterium | reverse complement strand
GCCTGCACCGCGTTCACCACCAGGTTGAGGATCACGTCGACGAGCTCGCCGCGGTGGCCGAGCACCCAGGCCGGCCCCTGCAGGTCGACCCGCGCCGAGGCGCTGCGCAGCTCGGCGGCGGCGGTGCGGACCACCGCCTGGATCACCTCGCCGAGCTCGACCGGCGCCGCCGGCTCGCCCGCCTGGTCGCGCCGGGCCACCGACCGCAGGTTGCTCACGATCTGCCGGATCCGCTCCATGCCGGCCAGGCTCTCGGTCACGGCCGCCTGCGCCTCGCGCCGCGCGAAGGCCACGTCGCCGCGCGCCGTCACCGCGTTGGCCCGGCCCGCCTGCCCGGCCTTGGCGCCCACGTCGGCCAGCTCCGCCACCGCCGCCTCGTAGGCGGCGAGGTAGCGCCGCAGCTCGGTCAGGTTGGAGGCGACGAAGGCGGTCGGGTTGTTGATCTCGTGGGCCACGCCCGAGGCGAGCACCCCCACCGCCGCCAGCTTGTCGGCCTGCACCAGCCGGGCGTAGAGCCGCCGCTGCTCGCCCACGTCGCGGGCCACGCGCACCAGCCGGTCGCCGAGCCGCGTCGAGGTGATCTCGAAGAGCGTGTCGAAGACCGGGTCCTCCACCTCGACGATGCCGTCGCCCGGCAGGACCCACCAGCGGTCCGGGTGGCCGGCCAGCAGGTCGGAGAGCCGCCGGCCCACCAGCTCGTGCGGCCGCGCCCCGAGCAGCTTGGCGAAGGCCCGGTTGACGCGGACCAGCCGCCCCTCCAGGTCGGCGATGAAGACCATCTCGGAGAGCGAGTCGAAGGTCGCCTCCCACTCGTGCTTGGCCCGCTCCAGGCCGGCGGTGGCGCCGCGCAGCCGCTGCACCACCCACTCGCGGCTGGAGTGCAGGTAGCCGGCGATGATCGAGACGGTGACGATGATCCCGGAGTCCCAGGCCCAGCGCGCCACCGTCTTCTGCTCGATGCGCGCCGGGTCGAAGCCCATGGCGACGGCGTCGCCCAGGATGAGCGCCGCCACCGCCCACATGCCCACCACCGCCACCTCGCCGGTGCGCGGCAGCACCACCGCCGCGCCCACCACGCCCACCAGCACGCCGTAGCGCAGGGCGCTGTCGGTCTCGCCGTGGAGCGCCATCACCACCACCGGCACCGCCACCACCAGCATCGACTCGAAGCGGGTCCAGCGCAGCAGCGCCCGGACGTCGACGCTCCGGGCCAGCAGCGCCGCGTAGACGGCGTTGGCGGCGAGGAGCGCCGCGCCCACGACGAGCGCCGTCCAGGGGGCGCGCCGGTGGGTCAGCAGGTCGTTGGCGAGGTCGACGGCGACGAAGACCGGGACGATGAGCCAGCGGAGCCGGAGCAGCCAGTGGAGCCGCTCGGCGATCTCGCCCTCGGGCGCGTCGTCGGTGGGCGAGGAGGCCAGCCGGTCCATCGGGCTCCTGGTCGAGGCGTGCGGGTGTCCTGCGTCGGCCCCCCGGCCGTGCCCGACTGTAGTCCAACCGGGGGCCTGCTCCAAGGAACCGGCCGGCCGGCGGGGCACCCCGCCGCGCGGCCAGGCGGGCCCGCCCCCGCCGCGTGGTGGATCGCGCGGGCGGCCCGCGGCTATGCTGGGCGAGCCACATGGCCCTGCTCAACGACGAGGCGCGCGAGATCGCCGTCAAGGTCGTCTATTACGGCCCCGCGCTGTCGGGGAAGACGACCAACCTCCAGGCGCTCTACCAGAAGATCGAGCCGGCGGTCCGCGGGCGTCTCATGACGCTCGACACCAAGGACGACCGGACGCTCTTCTTCGACAGGATGCCCGTCTTCTTCAAGACGGCGGCGGGCGTCAAGGTGAAGCTCAAGCTCTACACGGGGCCCGGCCAGGTCATCCACGAGTCGACCCGCCGCATCGTGCTCCAGGGCACCGACGCCATCGCCTTCGTCGCCGACAGCCGGCGCTCCGAGGCGGCCTCCACGCTCGCCTACTGGAACAACATGCTGAAGAACCTGGAGGCGAACGGGCTCGACGTCCGCACCCTGCCCATCGTCGTCCAGCTCAACAAGCGCGACCTGCCCGAGGCGCGCGGCGCCGACGAGCTCGGCGACCTGCGCCGGGTGGTCGAGACGCCGGTGGTGCCGGCGGTGGCCATCCGCGGCGAGGGCGTGGTGGAGACGCTCTTCGCCCTGCTCACCCTCTGCTACCGGAGCCTGGACCAGTCCTTCCAGCTCGCCGCGCGCTGGAAGATCTCGGAGCAGGAGTTCCTCTCGCGCATCTTCGATCACGTGGACACGCGCGGCACCAGCTTGCCGCCGCCGTCGGCCGGGGCGCCGCGATGAGCCTCGCCCCCTCCTTCCTGCAGCAGCGGCTGCCCCTCGGCGACCTGCTCGACCTGCGGGCCTTCTCCGACGTCTGCCAGTCCTTCGCCGAGCTCTACCGGGTCGGCCTCAAGGTCTTCGACGAGGCGGGCAACAAGCTCGTGGACGTCAAGGTCGGCAACGCCGACTTCTGCGGCTACATCTGGACCAAGGCCTCCGGGCGCGAGCAGTGCGTCGCCACCGTGGGCCGGGTGAAGAGCGAGCCGGTGCCCGAGGCGCCGCACGCCACCGCCATCCACTGCTTCTCCGGCTGCCGCTACGTGGTGCAGCCGGTGCTCTACGAGGGCGACGCCATCGGCCGGGTGGTCTTCGGCCCCTTCGTGCCCGACGACCTCGGGGCGCTGCCGCCCACGCTCACCGCCATCGCCCCCGACTTCGACGCCGCGCTGGCCGCCGGCTACCAGCAGAAGATCCGGCGCGTCCCGCAGGCCACCGCCGAGAAGATCCTGTCGCACTTCATGGATCTGCTCGACGTGATGATCTTCACCGGGCACAAGAACCTCATCGCCGCCCGGCTCCACATCGAGGCGGTGCAGGAGAGCTACCGCGAGCTGCAGGACAAGAACCGCCAGCTGGAGCAGAGCTTCGCCCAGCTGAAGGAGCTCGACCGGCTCAAGTCCAACTTCCTCGCCACCATGAGCCACGAGCTGCGCACGCCGCTCACCAGCGTCATCGGCTACTCCGAGATGATGCTGGAGGGGCTGGGCGGGCCGCTCACCGCCGAGCAGCGCGAGTACCTCGGCATCATCATGGAGAAGGGCGAGAACCTG
>DASTGK010000490.1:0-5266 GCA_035719085.1 Anaeromyxobacteraceae bacterium | reverse complement strand
GGGCGGACGGCGGGCGCGGCGGCGGCGCCGGACGGTCCGGTGGACCCGGCGGGAGCGTCGGCCGGCTTCGGCGCGCGCGTGCAGGCGCCGAGGGCGAGGGCGA
This sequence comes from Anaeromyxobacteraceae bacterium, assembly GCA_035719085.1. Lineage (GTDB taxonomy): Bacteria > Myxococcota > Myxococcia > Myxococcales > Anaeromyxobacteraceae > JADKCZ01. Next base: position 5,163 of record DASTGK010000490.1, on the reverse strand, counting down.
GCGCCGGCGCGAGCGCCCGGCGGAGCGGGGTGAGGCGGATCATCGGCTGGAGAGGGTGCCACGGCCGCCCGCCCCGGTCCAAGGGCCGGGACCGGGAGGAGGGGAGCGGACCTAGTCCGGCGCGGCCCAGCCCGCGCGGGCGCTCCAGACGACGAGCACCGCCGAGGCGGCGGCGCCGATGAGCAGGAGCCCCCCGCCCGAGATGAGCGCGGTGGCGAGGCCGCGCGCCACGAGCGGCAGCCCGGCGGCGAGCCCGGCCGCCTTCAGCGCGTAGCCGCCGGCGAAGGCGACGCTCCCCGCCATGTAGCCCGAGGCGGCCGCGCCGGGCGCCCAGGCCGGCCCGCGGAAGGCGCCGCCGACGACGTGGAGCGCGAAGGCGAGCGCGGCCGCGCCGACCCAGCAGAGCGCGTCGAAGTGGGCGTGGAACGAGGCCATGGCCTTCTCGGCCTCCGGGTTCGACGCCACCACCGCCTTGAGCGGCGTCGGCGCCGAGCGGATGGCGCCGAAGAGGACCACGAGCGCGAAGGCCGAGAGCGAGAAGAGCGCCAGGCGGCGCACGTGCGGTTGCATGATGGCGCTACCCGCGCGGCCGGAGCCGGGACGGCGAGAAGGGGGCGAGGTCGACGGGCGGCGGCGCCCCGAGCACGCAGGCGGCCACGGCGTCGGCGCTGATGGGGCAGAGCAGGATGCCGTTGCGCGTGTGGCCGGTGGCGTAGAAGAGCCCCGGCACCGCGCCCGGCCCGAGGATCGGCTCGCCGTCGGGGCTGGCCGGCCGGAAGTTGGACCAGGTCTCCACCACCGGCGCGCGGGCGATGGCCGGGGCGATGCCGATGCCCACCTCGAGCACGTGGCGCAGCCCGCCCGCGGTCACCGCCTTCTCGAAGCCCACCTCCTCCATGGTCGAGCCCATGAGGATGCGGCCGTCGGCGCGCGGCACGACGTAGCCGTGGCCTGAGAAGACGACGCGCGAGAGGAGCGGCGGGCGGGTGTCGACCACGGCGATCTGGCCGCGCACCGGGCGCACCGCCCCGGCCGGCAGGCCGTGCCCCTCCACCTGCAGGCTCCAGGAGCCGGCCGCCAGCACCACCGCCGGCGCGTCGATGGGGCCCGACTCGTGGTCGACGCCGACCGCTCGCCCGCCCTCGTGCCGGATGCGGCGCACCTGGCCCGAGAGGAAGCGGGCGCCGGCCCGCTGCGCGGCGATGGAGAGGGCGCGGCCGAGCTGGCGCGGGTCGAGCGAGGCCTCGTCCTCGAACCAGAGGGCGCCGCGCGCCTCGGGCGAGATCCCCGGCTCGAGCCGGCGCACCTCGGCGTCGTCGAGCACGGTGACCGGGAGCGCGGCCGCCTGGATCTTGGCGGCGCGGCCGGCGAGGAGCTGGGCGTGGTCGTCGTCGAGCGCCACCTCGAGCGTGCCGCCGCCGCGGTAGCCGAGGGCGACGCCGGTGGCCCGCTCCAGCTCCTCGGCGAAGGCCGGGTAGCGGGCCAGGGAGGCGCGCCCCAGGTGGTAGAAGGGGCCCGGCTCGAGCGCCTCGACGCCGGGGGAGAGGATGCCGCCGGCCGCGCTCGACGCCTCGGCGCCCGGGATCGACCGCTCCAGCACCACCACGTCGCGGCCGGCCTGCGCCAGCCGCCAGGCGACGGCGCAGCCCTGCACGCCGGCCCCGATCACCACCACGTCGGCCTTCGTCATGGCGGCGGAGCCTAGAACGCGGGCCCGATCCGCGCCAGCCCGGCGCGCGGGCGCGACCGCACGACGGCGTGAGGCCGCGAGGGGGCCGGGGAGGGTGCTACGGGTGCAGGTCGGCGCCGTTGCCGGCGTGGTGGCCGAGGCGCGGCGAGGGGGCGAGGCCGTGCAGCAGCAGGTCGTGCACGTGCTTGCGCCAGACCTCGGGCGGCAGCGGCCGGTCGGTGAAGGGGCGGGCCGCGTCCTGCGCGCTCGCCACCAGCGCGGCCAGGCCGCCGATGGTCACGACCGCCAGCACCGGATCGACCTCGGCGCGCACGCCGCCGGCGATGGCGACGGCGGCCGCGGCGCGGCGCACCGGCTCGAGCAGCTCGGGATCGGTCTGGGCCAGCGAGCCGAGGTGCGGCGAGCCGTCCAGGTACTCGCGGATCAGGATCTGCGCCCCCATCTGATCCTTCATCATGGCGTCGAGGTAGGCCCCGACCACCGCCTCGGCGCCGTCCGGCCCGTTCTGCACCAGCTCGGCGATCTCGTTCGCCGCGCCGAGCCAGACCGCCCGGAGGATGTCGAGGTAGAGCGCCTTCTTGGACGACCAGTGCCGGTAGATGAGCGCCACGTTGCAGGCCGCGCCGCGCGCGATGCCCTGCACGCGCGCGCCGTGGTACCCGCGCTTCGAGAACTCGGAGCGCGCCGCCTCCCAGATCCGCTCCGCGATGCCACTGCGAGGCGGTCCGAGGCGGCGCATGTTCGCGACGGATCCGTCCATGCGCCGAATGACTTATACGGCCATTTGACCCAGGTCAAGCCGACCTGAACCCCTTGCGGGGCTCGCTCGTCGGCCCCGGGAGGTAGAGAGGAGTGGCGTGAGCGGCCCGCGGACCATTCTCCACCTCGACCTCGACGCCTTCTACGCGTCGGTGGAGCAGCTCGACGATCCCTCGCTGCGGGGGAAGCCGGTCATCGTCGGCGGCACCTCCGGGCGCGGCGTGGTCTGCGCCGCCAGCTACGAGGCGCGCCGCTTCAGCGTCCGCTCGGCCATGCCGACGGCGCGCGCCCACCGGCTCTGCCCCGACGGCGTCTTCCTGCCGCCGCGCTTCGACCGGTACAGCGCCCTCTCCGACCGGATCTTCGACGTCTACCGGCGGTACACGCCGCTCGTCGAGCCGCTCTCGCTCGACGAGGCCTTCCTCGACGTCACCGCGAGCCGCGCCCTCCACGGCGACGGCCCGTCGATCGCCGCCCGCATCCGGCGCGAGGTGCGCGAGGAGCAGGGGCTCACCGTGTCGGCCGGCGTGGCCGAGGTGAAGCTGGCGGCCAAGATCGCCACCGACTTCGGCAAGCCGGACGGGCTCACGGTGGTGCCGGCCGGGGGTGTGGCCGCCTTCCTGGCGCCGCTGCCGATCGGCCGGCTCTGGGGCGTCGGCGAGGTGACCGAGGCGGCGCTCCGGAAGATCGGCGTCGCCACCATCGGCGACCTCGCCCGCATGCCGTCGAGCGCGCTCGCCGCGGTGCTCGGCGTCGACCGGGCGCACGGCCTCGCCGAGCTGGCCCGCGGCGTCGACCCGCGCGAGGTGGTGCCGGACGAGGCGGCGCGGAGCGTCGGCGGCGAGGAGACCTTCGAGGAGGACGTTCGCGGCGAGGCGGCGCTCTCGCGCACCATCCTCTTCCAGGCGGCGCGCGTCGGGCGGCGGCTGCGCGCGGCCGGCCTGCGCGGGCGGGTCGTGACGCTCAAGGTGAAGTACGCCGACTTCACGCTCGTCACGAGGCGGGTCACGCTGGATCAGCCGACCGACGACGACGGCGTCATCTACGAGGCGGCGCGGGCGCAGCTCGAGCGCATCGACCCGGCCCGCTGGGTCCGGCTCGCGGGCGTGACCGTCTCCGGCTTCGGCGACGAGCCGCGCGACGAGGGGCAGCTCGACCTCTTCGGCGCCCCGCCGCCGCCGGCCGGCGAGGCCTCCTCCGGCGACCCGCGCCGCCGCCGGCTCCACGCGGCGCTGGACAAGCTCTCCGACAAGTTCGGCGCCGGGACGGTGACGCGCGCCGACCTGGCCGACCGCGACGCGCCGGCCGAGTGGCCGCAGCACAAGCGGCGAGATCGCGAGTAGCGCTCAGTGGCGCATCGGCGGATCGCCCGCCGCCTTGCGCACCCGCTCCAGGATGCCGTCCATCTTCACGTCGGCCTTGGGGATGTAGCCCTGCGCCCCGAGCAGCTCCGCCTCCCACTCGTAGCCGTAGGCCGAGAGGATGAGGATGGGGATGGCCGCCGCCTTGGGATCGGCCCGGAGCCGCTCCATCACGCCCCAGCCGTCGATGCCCGGCATCTTGAGGTCGAGCAGGATGATGCCCGGCGTCTCCTCGGCGACGCGCGCCAGGGCCTCCTCGCCGCTCGGCGCCTGGGCCACCGGGTAGCCCGCCTCGGCGAGCACCTCGCAGAGCGCCTCGCGGAAGTCGTCGTCGTCGTCGACGACCAGGATGTACTGGCCGGGGGTCATGCGGGGGTGGGCTCCACGCGCAGCGCCGCCGCGATCTCGGCCGCCACCCGCCGCGCCTCGTCGAGCCGGCCGGGCGGCAGGGACACGGCGCCGACCACCGGGTGGCCGCCGCCGCCGTACCGCTCGCACAGCTTCGCGATGTCGTGGGTGCGCGGCACCTTGGGCCACGGGTTCGAGCCGACCGAGACCTTGGTCCGCTTGGCGTCCTTCGACACCACCACGGTGTAGCGCGCGTCCGGGTAGAGGTCGTAGGCGATGAACTTGTTGGCCGCCTCGATCGGCGTGTCGCCGAGGTCCACCTCGACCACGCCCCGCTCCAGCCGGGCGAGCTCGCGGTAGAGGGCCACCGTCTCGCGGTGGCGCTCCAGCACCGGCGCGAGCGGCCCGGCGAGCCAGGGCGCGGCCGCGATCTCGGCGAGCGGCCGGGTGCGCATCGCCTCGATGACCAGGTCGGGCAGCGCCGGGTCGCGCGTCGCCTCGAGCATGGTCATGATCCGCAGCGCCGGCTCCTCGAGCCGCACCGCCACCGCCGCCGAGGGGAAGCGGGCGGCGTCGATGACCTCGGCCCAGCGGACCAGCTCGCCGAGCTCCTTCGCCTCCCAGCCGAAGCGGTCGCGCAGCGTGCGGTGGATGAGGCCGGTGCAGGACGGGGCGGCCGGGTCCCAGAACTTCTGGCCGGAGCGGTCGGCCTCGAAGGCCGCCCGGTCGGCGGGGGCGAGGAAGGCCGACTGGTGGTGGTCGAACCACCAGTGGAGCCCGGGGCTCGGCGAGTAGCGGAAGTCGACGCAGGCGTTCAACGGACCGTCGAAGGCGTCCGGGGGGAAGGCGGCGCCCTGGACGTGGGCCATGGGCCGGTGGCGCACGCCGTCGAGCCGCTGGCGCTCGGCGAGGAAGCGGCCGAGGAGCGCGGCCGAGGCGCAGCCGTCGAAGCAGTTGCCGTGGTAGAGGATCGTGAGGTGCATCGCGGCGGCGGAGAATACCGGA
>DASTGK010000489.1:0-9695 GCA_035719085.1 Anaeromyxobacteraceae bacterium | reverse complement strand
ACCCGGAGCTGGCCCGCCGGCTCCGCGCGCTGCTCGAGGCCGTCCGCGACCCGGCGGCGCGCGAGCGGCTCCTGCGCGAGGATCCGGGGCTCCGCCGGCTGCTCGACGACCCGCGCCTGCGCCGGCTGCTGGAGCGCCACGGCGGGGACCCGGACGCCGCCCTCGACGACCCCGAGGTGCGCCGGTTGCTGGAGCGGAGCCGGCCGGCGCCGCGGTAGGGGGAGGGCGCCCCGGGGCCGCGCGCGGCTGTTCCGGCCGCCGCGGCGCGTGCTAGATAGGCAGCCCATGCCGACCACGCCGACCCCGCAGCTGCCCGTCCTCACCTTCGTCCTCGAGAACTACAAGAGCTTCAACGCCCGCGTCACCCGCGACGCCCTGCTGGCCTACTGGCGGCACGTGGAGAAGGGCGGGAAGATGTTCTGGGCGGTCGCCGGCGCCATGTCGTCGGCCCAGCTCGGCATCTCGCTCGCCCCCGCCATCCGCGCCGGCCTGATCCACGGCCTCTCGGTGACGGGCGCCAACCTCGAGGAGTCGCTCTTCCGGCTCGTGGCGCACCACGAGTACAAGGACTTCCCCGACTACCGCTACTTCACCAAGGAGGACGACACCCGCATCCTCGAGGACCGGATGCGCCGGGTCACCGACACCTCCATCCCGGAGGACGAGGCCTTCCGCGCGGTGGAGAAGTTCATCGTCCCCATGTGGACGGAGGCCACGTCCGGCGGGCGCCGCCGCTTCTGGCACGAGTACTTCTACGAGCTCATCCAGGCCATCGGCCCGGACCTGCACCAGGGCAAGCCCGAGGAGTGCTGGCTGCTCGCCGCCGCCAAGGCCAACCTGCCCATCGTGGTCCCGGGCCACGAGGACTCGACCTTCGGCAACATCTTCGCCTCGCACGTGAAGACCGGCGAGTGCAGCGCCGCCATCGTCAAGTCGGGCATCGAGTACATGGCCGAGCTCTACGACCAGTACCGCGAGCTCTCCTCCGGCGCCGGGGTCGGCTTCTTCCAGATCGGCGGCGGCATCGCCGGCGACTTCCCCATCTGCGTGGTGCCGTCCATCAAGTACGACCTGGGCGAGCCGGTGAAGCCCTGGGCCTACTTCTGCCAGATCTCCGACTCGACCACCTCGTACGGCTCCTACTCGGGCGCGACGCCGAACGAGAAGATCACCTGGGACAAGCTCACCAAGGACACGCCCATGTTCGTCGTCGAGTCGGACGCCACCATCGTGGCGCCGCTCATGCTGCGCGCGCTCCTCGAGTGCAAGGCGCACCCGGCCGAGGCGAACGCGCTCATCGCGAAGGCGATGGGGTAGGCGAGGCCCGTGCTCCCTCCCTCTCCCCCACCGGGGGAGAGGGCCGGGGTGAGGGGGCGCGCGCCGCCGACTAAGGCGCCCGGATCCCCTCGGGCATGGTGAGCTGCACCAGCCCCACCTGGCCGTCGGCGCTCGCCTTGAAGGCCAGCTCCGCCAGCTTCGACTGGCGGTAGACGTCGAGCATCCGCTCCTGCCCCTGCCGCCAGACCTCGACCATCGTGCAGGCCGAGGTGTGGCCGCAGGCGTCCTCGCCGTCGAGGCAGACGTTCAGGGCCACCGGCCCCTCCACCGCCTCGATGACGTCGAGGAAGGAGATGTCGGCCGGCGTCCGGGCCAGGGCGTAGCCGCCGTGCGGCCCGCGGGTCGACTTGACCAGCCCCTGGTCGACGAGCGTCTTCAGGATCTTCGCGAGGAAGTCCTCCGGCACGTCCATCTGGCGGGCGATCTCCCGGAAGGGGACTACCGAATCGAGCGGGATCGATGCCAGGTAGATCATGGCCCGCAGGCCGTAGTCGATCTTGCGGGAAATCCGGAGTACGTGCTGCATTCCACGCTCCGCGGCTGGTTCATCCCCCCCGGGGGGTGAGGGGGCCGCATCCTAGCACGAGAGGCGGAGGAGAATCATGGGTGGTCCCGGGCGGATCGATCTCCACAGCCACTCCACCTCGTCCGACGGCCAGTTCCGCCCGGCCGACGTGGCCGACCGGGCCCACGCGGCCGGGCTCACGGCCTGGGCCCTCTGCGACCACGACACGGTGGCCGGCCTGGAGCAGGGGGCGGCCGCCGCGGCCCGGCACGGCATCCGCTTCGTGCCCGGCATCGAGCTCTCGGCCTTCCTGGAGCGGCGGGAGATCCACCTCCTCGGCCACTTCGTCGACCCGGTCCACCCGACGCTGCGCGCCTTCGAGGACTTCCTCGCCGAGCACCGCCGCAAGCGGATGGTGGCCATCGTGGAGCGGCTCGGCGCGCTCGGCGTCCACGTCACCGCCGACGCCATCGAGCGGCTCTCGGGCGGCAAGACCATCGGCCGGCCGCACGTGGCGCGGGCCATCGTCGAGGTGGGGGCGGTGGCCACGGTGAAGGAGGCCTTCGACCGGTACCTCGGGGAGGGGCAGCCGGCCTACGTGTCGCGCTTCCGGCTCGAGGTGGCCGACGCGGTGAAGCTGGTGCGCGGGGCCGGGGGCACGGTCACCATCGCCCACCCCGGCGTCTCGAAGCTCGAGGTGGCCGAGGTGGCGAAGCTGGCCGCCGCCGGCGTCGCCGGCATCGAGGTCATCCACCCGGACCAGAACCCCTCGGTCCGCGAGAAGTACCACCGCGCGGCGGCGACGCTCGGGCTCGTCGAGACGGCCGGCTCCGACTACCACGGCCCGGACGTCTCGCCGGATCGGCAGCTGGGCCAGGTGACGATGGACGACGCGGCGCTGGCGGCGCTCGAGGCCCGGCGCCCCTGAGGCCCCGAGGCCCGGACGCGGAGAGGCCCGGCCGAGCGCGCTCGACCGGGCCTCGCCGGACCTCGCGCTCGGGGGCGCGGGCTAGCCCTTGAAGATCTGGAGCGAGGCCGCGGTCCAGTCGAGCACCGGCGTCGGCCAGACGCCGAACAGCAGCACCGCCAGCGAGGCGGCGCCGAGCAGCACCTGGTAGGTGGTCGCCGTCCGGACGGGCGCCGGCGCCACCGCGTAGGGCTGGTCGATGAACATCGCCCGCACCACGCGCACGTAGTAGTAGAGCGACACGGCGGTGTTGAGCGCGGCCACGAGCATGAGCAGCGCCCACCAGCCGCCGCCGGGGCCGCCGGTCCGCTCCCAGACCGCCGCGAACAGGTACCACTTGCCCCAGAAGCCGGCGAAGGGGGGCAGGCCGGTCAGCGAGAAGAGGAAGATGGCGAAGGCGGTGGCCGCGAACGGGTGGCGCCGCGCCAGCCCCTTGTAGTCGAGGATCGACTCGGACCCGGTCAGCTCGGCGACCAGGATGACGACCAGGAAGGCCCCCAGGTTCATCACCACGTAGATCGCCATGTAGATCATGACGGCCTGCACGCCGAGGTCGGAGGCGGCCGCGAGCCCCATGAGCGTGTAGCCGGCGTGGGCGATCGACGAGTAGGCGAGGAGCCGCTTCAGGTTGGTCTGCGCCAGGGCGGTCAGGTTGCCGAGCGTCATGGTGACGGCCGAGATGACGCCGACCACCGCCGGCCAGGGGATGTCGCCCACCGCCGCCGGCAGCCCGCCGGCCGCCGACGGGCCGGCCAGCGCGCCGTAGAAGACGCGCAGCGCCAGCGCGAAGCCGGCCGCCTTGGGGCCGACCGAGAGGAAGGCGGTGAACGGGGTGGGCGCGCCCTCGTACACGTCCGGGCACCACATGTGCCAGGGCACCGCCGCCACCTTGTAGCCGATGCCGGCGGTGACGAAGACGAGCGCCACCACCAGCGTCAGCTTGGTGGCGGCCGCCGGCAGGCCGGTGGCGTGGAGCGCCTGGATCTTGGTGGCCAGCGCGTGGAAGCTGGTGGTGCCGAGCAGGCCGTACAGGTAGCTCATGCCGAAGAGCATGACGCCCGAGGCGACCCCGCCGTAGATGACGTACTTCAGCGAGGCCTCGGCGGCGCGCCGGTCACCCTTCTTGAAGCCCGCCAGCACGTAGCTCGTCATGGAGACGAGCTCGATGGCGAGGTAGGCCATGAGCAGGTCGGTGGCGCTCGCCATGAGGAACATGCCGAGGACCACCGCCATGAGCAGGCCGTAGAACTGGCCGAGCCGCTCGGGCGGGAACTCCTTGCCCGGCGCGGCGATGAGGACGGTCAGCGCCGCGGCGGCCAGGAAGAGCCACTTGAAGAAGACGGCGAAGCCGTCGGTCGCGGCCATGCCGTTGAAGAGGGTGGAGGCCCCGACCGGCTGCGCCGCGAGCAGGCCCGCGGCGACCGCCAGCACCACCAGGGCCGAGGCGGCCAGCCGCAGGGGCCGGCCGGGGTGCTTCTTCCACAGGACGTCGACGAGGAACAGCGCCATGGTCCCGAACGTCAGGGCCAGCTCGGGCCGGAAGAGGCCCGCCGAGCGCAGGTTCTCGTCGACGAGGGGCAGGAGGTCCGTCACGGAGGGCTCCGAGGGCCGCTACAGGGGCCGGATGTTCTGCACCAGGGCGTGCAGGGTGCCGTTGACGGCCGAGAGGATGAACTGCGGGTAGAAGCCGAGGAAGATGGCGAAGGCGGCCAGCGGGTAGAGGGTGAGCCGCTCGCGCCACACCAGGTCCGGGTAGCCGACGTAGGCCTTGTTGAGCTTGCCGAGGAACATCCGGTGGATGGCCCACAGGTAGTAGGCCGCCGTGATGATGACGCTCGTCGCCGAGATGATGGTGTAGGTGGTGAAGACCGGGAAGGCGCCGGAGAAGACCATGAACTCGGAGACGAAGCCGCACAGGCCCGGCAGGCCGAGCGAGGCGAAGAAGGCCAGCCCCATGATGGCGGTGTACTCGGGCAGCTCGGAGGCCAGGCCGCCGAACTTCTCGATCTCGCGGTGGTGGGCGCGGTCGTAGATCACGCCCACGATGAGGAACAGCATCGGGCTGATGATGCCGTGGGTGAAGAGGTTGAGCACCGCGCCCGAGATCCCCTGCGGCGTCATGGCGGCCATCCCCAGCAGCGAGAAGCCCATGTGCGAGACCGAGGAGTAGGCGATGAGCTTCTTCAGGTCCTTCTGCGCCAGGCAGACGAAGGCGGCGTAGACGATGTTGATGACGCCGAAGACGGCCATGGCGTTGGCCGCCCAGGCGGTGGCGTCGGGCAGCAGCGCGTAGTTGAAGCGCAGGATGCCGTAGATGCCCATCTTCAGGAGCACGCCGGCCAGGATGACCGAGATGGGCGTCGGCGCCTCGACGTGGGCGTCGGGCAGCCAGGTGTGGAAGGGGAACATCGGGATCTTGATGGCGAACCCGATGAAGAGGCCGACGAAGACGATCTTGGTGAAGGCGAAGCCGAGGATGGGGGCCGCGCTCGCGAAGACGCCGGTCTGGCCCTGCCGCGCCAGCTCGAGCAGGTTGAAGGTGTGGGCGGCGCGGGTGCCGTCGACGAGCGAGTAGGGCTGGCTGGTGTAGTAGAGGCCGATGATGGCGAGCAGCATCAGCACCGAGCCGGCCAGCGTGTAGAGGAAGAACTTGATGGCCGCGTACTCCTTGCGCGGGCCGCCCCAGACGCCGATGAGGAAGTACATCGGCAGGAGCATGACCTCCCAGAACACGTAGAAGAGGAACATGTCGAGGGCGGCGAAGGTGCCCATCATGCCGGTCTGCAGGAGCAGCAGCATGGCCATGTAGCCGGGCACCATGCGCACCGAGAAGTGCTTGGGGTGCGCCGCGTCATCGTGGCCGTGGCCGTGGTCGTGGTCGACCATCCCGGCCATCTCGGCCGCCTTCTCGCCCGACCACCAGGGCATCGAGGCGATGGTGGCGATGAAGGAGATGAGGCCCGAGAGGAGCACCATCGAGATGGAGAGGCCGTCGGCGCCGACGAAGTACTCGACGTTGAAGGCCTTGATCCAGACGACCTGGGCGACGAGCTGCGCGCCCGGGACCGACGGGTCGTAGAGCATCCAGGCCGCGACGGCCGCCGCGAGCGAGAGGCCGCTGAAGACGAGCGCGGTCCAGCGGCTCGCCTCGTCGACGAGCTTCTTGTCGAGGCCGGCGAAGGCCCGGGCGATCATCATGAGGACGATGATCCCGGCGCCGACGAGCGGGAAGAAGGTGGCCCAGCTGAGGACGTTGCCTTCGGTGAAGAAGAACATGCGCGAGGCTCCTGTGCGGCTCAGGGAAGCAGGAAGACGAGGAGGACCACCACCAGCGCGCCGCCGAGCGCGCCGTAGAGGTAGGTCTGGATGCGGCCGGTCTGGACGAGGCGCAGCGACCGGCCGAGCCCCATGGTGGCCGAGGCCACCGCGTTGACCGCGCCGTCGACCAGGTACTTGTCGATGGCGCCGTCGAGGTTGGCGAAGGCGCGGGTCACCGCGCCGGCGGCGTTGACGAGGCCGTCCACGAGGTGGCCGTCCACCCAGGAGAGGGCGCGCGCCAGCTGGACCGAGGGCTTCAGGACCAGGAAGGCGTAGAGCTCGTCGACGTAGTACTTGTTGTAGACGACCGTCCAGGCGCCCTTGAACCGCTCGATGCCGGCGGCCAGGGCGGCGGCGTGCTTGTTGTCCTTGTAGACGGCGCGGGCGGCCACGAAGCCGATGGTGGCGGCCGCGACGCCGAGCCCCTGGAAGAGCCACTCCATGGCCGGCGTACCCTCGGCGAACTCCACCTTGGCGGTGAGCACCGGCTCGAGCCAGTGCTCGAGGAGCGGCGCCGTCGAGGCGTGGAGGAAGGTGTGCTGCCACAGCACCGGGATGCCGAGGAAGAGCGTCACCACCGAGCCGGCCGCCAGCGTGGCGAGGACGATGGTGATCTGCCAGGGCGACTCGTGCGGCGTGCCGCCGTGGTGGCCGTGGGCGTGGGCGTCGTCGTGGCCGTCGTCGTGCGCCGCGGCGCCGTGGCCGGCGTCGTGGGCGCCGTGGGCGTGGCCGTGGTCGGCGTGCCCGCCGTGGCCCGCCGCCGGGACGTCGAGCGTGTGGGCCGCGTGGCCGGTGCCGTGGGCGTGGACCGCGCCGTCGGAGGCGTGGACCTTGGCCGAGATGGCCGGGGTGTGCGCCGCCACCGCCGCGTGCGGATCCTCGTTGTGCTCGTGGCCGTGCCCCTCGCCGCCGCGGTACTCGCCGGTGAAGGTCATGTAGTACGAGCGGTACATGTAGAAGCTGGTGCCGGTGGCGGCGATGAGGCCGATGACGTAGATGGCCGGCCCGAGCCAGGGGGTGGGCTGGCCGAAGAGGGCGAGGTGGCCGGAGGTGAAGGCCTTCCAGAGGATCTCGTCCTTCGAGTAGAAGCCGTTCGCGATCGGGAAGCCGGCGATGGCGACGGTGGCGATGAGGTAGGTCCACCGCGTGATGGGCATGTGCTTCTCGAGGCCGCCCATCTTCCGCATGTCCTGCTCGTGGTGGCAGCCCAGGATCACCGAGCCCGACCCGAGGAAGAGCGTCGCCTTGAAGAAGGCGTGGGTCAGCAGGTGGTAGACGCCGGCCCAGTAGGCGCCGGTGCCGACGCCGATGAACATGAAGCCGAGCTGCGACACCGTCGAGTAGGCCAGGACCTTCTTGATGTCGTACTGGAAGAAGCCGATCGAGGCCGCGAAGATGGCGGTGAGCGCGCCGATGAGCGCCACCCAGCCCATGGCGCTCGGCGAGAGCACGAAGAGGAAGTTGAGCCGGGCCACCATGTAGACGCCGGCGGTGACCATGGTGGCGGCGTGGATGAGCGCCGACACCGGCGTCGGGCCGGCCATGGCGTCGGGGAGCCAGACGTAGAGCGGCAGCTGCGCGCTCTTCCCCATGGCGCCGACGAAGAGCAGCATCCCGATGAGCGTGAGGAGCGAGACGCCCCAGATGGTCGAGCCGGCCAGGTGCTCCTTCACCCCGGTCGCCTCGATGACGACCTGGTCGCGCAGCTCGCGGAAGTTCATGGTGGGGCCGACCTTGACCCCCTCCACCCGCGGCGCCAGCGCGTCGGCGTCGGCGGCCAGCGCCCCGCCGGCCGTGGTGTTCATGGCGGCAGCCGGCGCGTAGTCGGTGTTGCGCAGGTAGCCCTCGCGCGCCTGCCAGGCGCCGCCGAGGCCCCAGAAGAGGAGCAGCAGGCCGACGATGAAGCCGAAGTCGCCGAACCGGTTGGCCACGAAGGCCTTCATGCCGGCCTTGGCCTTCTCGGGGTCGGTGTACCAGAAGGAGATGAGCAGGTAGCTGGCGAGGCCGACGCCCTCCCACCCGAAGAACATCACCGCGAAGTTGTCGCCCATCACCAGGAGCAACATCGCGAAGACGAAGAGGTTCAGGTAGCAGAAGAAGCGCCAGTAGGCCGGCTCCTCGGCCATGTAGCCGATGGAGAAGACGTGGATGAGCGTGCCGATGCCGGTGATGACGAGCACCATCATCATCGACAGCGGATCGAGCGCGAAGGCGAAGTCCACGCTCAGCCGGCCGGCGCTGAGCAGGTTCCAGAGCGTCTGCTGCAGGTACCGGTCCTCGGCCGGCAGCGCGCGCAGCTGGAAGAAGGCGTAGGCGGCCACCGCGAACGAGGCGGCCATGGCCAGCACGGCGATCGAGTGGACGAGCTGCTTGCCGCGCCCGCCCTTCATCTCCCTCGGCTCGCCGAAGAGCCCCTGGAGCTTCCAGCCGATCGACGCGTTGATGATGGCGCCGACGAGCGGGAAGAGCGGGATGAGCCACAGGTACGACGCGTGGCTCACGACGATGGGGGCGAGCTCTGACGTGGCGTGTTCCATGTCACTCCCGCATCAGGTCCGCGGTGCGGACGTCGATGGACTTGAAGGTCTGGAAGATGGCGAGGACGATGGCCAGGCCGACCGCCGCCTCGGCCGCCGCGAGGACGATGACGAAGAGGGCGAAGACCTGGCCGGAGATGCCGCCCACCACGTAGTGGTTGAAGGCGGCGAAGTTGACGTTGGCGCCGTTGAGGATGAGCTCGACGCCCATGAGCACGCCCACGGCGTTGCGCCGCGTGGCGACGGTCACGAGCCCGAGCGTGAAGAGGAGGGCGCCGACGACCAGGAAGTGGGGGAGGGAGACCTGCATGTGCGCTCCAGGGCCGCGCGGGCGGCCGCGAAAGGTGGGGCCGGGCCGCGGGCCTAGTCGGCCTTGATCTCCTTGCGGGCGATGACGACGGCGCCGATGAGCGTGGCGAGCAGCACCATGGAGGCCACCTCGAACGGCAGGAGCCAGGTGGTGAGGAAGCCGTCGCCGATGGCCTCGGTGGTGTGGGCCAGCGCGGCCGGGGCGCGGGCGGCCCAGGGGGTGGCGAGGGCCACCGCGAGCAGCACCGGCGCGGCCGCCACGAAGAGCAGGAAGCCGCCGAAGAGGCCGAAGGAGGCGTTCGACACGTTCACGTCGGTGATGCGGTTGGTCAGCATCACCGCGAAGAGCACCAGCACCAGGACGCCGCCGATGTAGACGAGCAGCTGCGTCACCGCGAGGAAGTCGGCCGCCAGGAAGACGTAGAGCGCGCCGGCGCCGAGGAGCGCCGAGAGCAGGCCGATGGCGCTGTAGAGGATGTTGCGCGAGAGCGCCACGCCGGCCGCGCCGCCGATGGTGAGCGCCGCCATGGCGTAGAAGAGGACGTCGCGCAGGCCGGCCGCGCCCGCCTCGGGCGGGGTGGCGGCCTCGGCCGCCGGCTGGATGGCCAGCCGGCCGATGGCGTAGACGAAGCCGATGGTCGCCGCCGCGGCGACGATCCAGCGGATGATCCTGCCGAGGGTCACGTTCATCGGGGTGCCCTTCCTACTTCGACTCGGGGGT
>DASTGK010000488.1:0-2741 GCA_035719085.1 Anaeromyxobacteraceae bacterium | reverse complement strand
CCCTGCTCGGCGGCGAGGCGGCGGCCGAGGCGGCCTGGTACGCGCGCGCCACCCGCGGCGAGCTGCGCCCCACGAGCTGGGACGCCGCGGGGGCCGAGGTGGTGCTGCCCGCCATCGCGATCGACCTCGAGGGGACGCGGCTCGCCGGCGACGGCCCGCCGCTCGAGGCGCTGCCGGGGCTGGTGCGCGACGCCGAGGAGCTCTGGCGCCGCTCGGCCCGCGGCGTCAACCTGCTCTCCCCGGCCACGCAGGCGCGCCAGGGTCGGCGGCTCGTGGCCGCCTGGCTCACCGGGGCGCTCGCCCGGCGCGGCTTCGCGCTCGAGGTGCGGCCGGGCGCGACGCGGGTGCTGCGGCGCGGCGGCGAGGCGGTGGAGCCGGGGCCGCTCGTCGAGGCGCTGGCGGCGGGGGCGCTCTCCGAGGCCGACTGCCTGGAGGCCTGCCGGCGCTGGGAGGGGCCGGCGGCGGCCTAGTCCTGGCCTGGTCCGCCGGCGCGCTCCGGGCCGCTACTTCTTCGCCTGGTCCTTCAGCAGCTCCGCCTCGATCTCGATGTTCACCTCGTCGCCGACGACGGGGCCCGCCTCGACCATGGCGCCCCAGGAGACGCCGAAGTCCTTGCGGTTGATCCGGGTGGAGGCCGAGATGCCGCGCCGGACGTTGCCCCAGGGGTCCTTGATCTCCTTCGTCGGCCCGGTGACGTCGAGCACCACCGGCCTGGTGACGCCCTTGATGGTCAGGTCGCCGGTCACCTTGAGCCGGCCGTCGCCCGCCTTCTCCACCTTGGTCGACTTGAAGGTCATGGCGGGGAACTTGGCCACGTCGAAGAAGTCGGGGCTCTTGAGGTGTGCGTCGCGCTTCGGCTCGCGCGTGTCGATGGTGGAGACGTCGACCTTGGCCTCGACCTTCGACTTGGCGAGGTCGGCGTCGTCGATGATCGCGGTCCCCTCGGTCTTGCCGAACTCCCCGCGGACGTTGGAGATGACCAGGTGACGGACGGTGAAGGACGAGTGGGCGTGGGCCGGGTCGATGGTGTAGCTGGCGGTGTCGGCCAGGGCCGGCGCGGCCGCGAGGGCCAGCGCCGCGAGGGCGATGCGCTTCATGCGAGTGCTCCTTTCACGCGGTGCGAGGTCCGCTCGATGTAACGGCGCGTCGCCCCGGGGGCGAGCACCCGATCGAGGCTCGGGACGAGCGCGGGCTAGAAGCGGGCGCCCAGCCCCGCCGCCAGCCGGAAGAGGTCGCCCTGCTCGGAGCCGAGCTCCCCGGCGAGGAAGAGCGGCCCGAGGTCCACGCGCACGCCGAGCGCCACCTGGAACCAGGCCTTCCAGGCCTCCTCGCGCGCCGCGCCGATGCCCAGGGTGAAGGTGGCCTCGACGCCCTGGCGCGTCTCGAACCGCTCGGTGAGCCTGAGGAGCGCCACCGGCGACCAGTCGGAGGTGGCGGGGCGCAGCCGCGCCGCCTGCCCCAGCACGCCCACGTCGAGGGCGTCGAACGACCAGGCCACCTCGCCGCCGAGGTGGGCCGCGTCCTGCCGGCCGCTCCGGGTGAGGCCGAGCAGCTCGCCGCCCCAGGCCGTCACCGAGAGGCGACGCCGCTCGTCGGACGGCGGCGCGTCCTCGAAGGGGTCGTAGTCGGCGAGGGCCGCGGCCGGCGCGGCGAGGAGCAGGGCGGCGAGGAGCGCGCGCACCGGCCCACGATAGCCCCGGCGCCGGGGCCCCGCCACGGCGGCAGCCGCGACGCCCCGGCCGGGCGATCGCTCAGGTCAGGCGCGCAGGAAGGCCTCGTAGAGCCGGTAGCCGGCGGCGAGCGCCGCCACCTCGATCCACTCGCCGCGCTGGTGCGCCTGCGCGGTGGCGCCGGGGCCGAGGTTCACCGCCGGCACGCCGTGCACCGCGAGCCGCGCCACGTCGGTCCAGGCCTGCTTCGGCTCGGCGGCGACGCCGGTCCGCTCCACCAGCCGGCGCACCAGCGGGTGGTCGCCGAAGGCGGGGCAGGCGGGCGAGAGGTCGGTCAGCTCCACCTCGGCGCCGTGGCGCGCCCCGAGCGCCCGCAGCTCCTCGGCCGCCGCCTCGAGCGGCTTGTCGGGCGCGAAGCGGAAGTTGAGGTTGAGGGAGCAGCGGTCCGGCACCACGTTGCGGGCGCGCCCGCCCTCGACGCGGGTGCAGGAGAGCACCTCGCGGAACCGGTGGCCGCCGGACAGCGCCTCGCGCGGCGCCCGGGCGTGGAGCTCGGCGAGGAGCGCGCCCGCCCGGTGGACGGCGTTCTCGCCCTGCCACGGCCGGGCCGAGTGGGCGGCGCGGCCGTGGAAGGTGACGGTGGCGTGGATCGAGCCGACGCAGCCGAGCTGCAGCGTGTTGTCGGTCGGCTCGAGGCAGCAGGCGAGCGAGGCCCCCTTCAGCTCGGGCGCCTCGCGCAGCACGTCCTCGAGCTCGTTCTCGAGGTAGGGCCCCTCCTCGCGGGCGTAGAAGACGAGCAGGAGGTCGCAGAAGCGCTCCGCGGCCGGCAGCGCCTCGGCGAGCGCCATCATGAGCGCCAGGCCGCCCTTCATGTCGGAGGCGCCCGGCGCCACGAGCCGGCTCCCCTCGCGGCGCGGGCCGCCCCGATCGTCGGGGTGGACCGGCACGGTGTCGAGGTGGCCGCACAGCGCCACGAGCGGCCGGTCCGCGCCAGCCGGAGCCACCGGCGACGGCTCTGCAAGCACGGCCGGAGCCACCGGCGACGGCTCTGCAAGCACGGCCGGAGCCACC
>DASTGK010000487.1:0-2916 GCA_035719085.1 Anaeromyxobacteraceae bacterium | reverse complement strand
CTCCATCTCGCTCGGCCGCAAGTTCCTCAAGACCACCATCCTGGAGAACAACATCATCCAGACGGCCGGCTCGGCGGGCGAGTCGATCGCGGCCGGCGTGGTCTTCACGCTGCCCGGCTTCCTCTTCCTCTCGACCGGCGCGGACGGGGTCTCGGTGGGGGCCGGCTACTTCAACTACCTGACGCTCTTCACGCTGGCGCTGGTGGGCGGCATCCTGGGCGTGCTCATGATGGTACCGCTCCGCCGCTCGCTCATCGTGAAGGAGCACGGCGAGCTGCAGTACCCGGAGGGCGCGGCCTGCGCCTCGGTGCTCATCGCCGGCGAGCGGGGCGGCGACTTCGCCCGGACGGCCTTCCAGGGCGTCGGCATCTCGGTCGCCTACGCCCTGCTGCAGAAGGTCTTCCACGTCATCCACGAGGCGCCGGCCTGGGTCAGCGCCCGGACCAACAAGTGGCTCCCCAACGCCACGGTCAACGGCGAGATCACGCCGGAGTACATGGGCGTCGGCTACATCATCGGGCCGAAGATCGCCGGCGTGCTGGTGGCCGGCGGCGTGCTCGCCTGGCTCGGCCTCATCCCGCTGCTCGGCTTCCTCGTGCCGGGCGACGCCGTCTACCAGCAGCTCGTCAAGGTGGGGAACAACCCGGCCGGCTTCGGCTGGGACCCGGCCACCCACACCTTCGGCGACACCGCCAACGCCATCTACCGGGCCTACGTGCGCCAGATCGGCGCCGGCGCCGTGGCGGCCGGCGGCTTCATCACGCTGCTCAAGACGCTGCCGACCATCTACGCCTCGCTGCGCGACTCCTTCCGCTCGCTCGGCGGCGGCGTGGGCGGCGGCGGCGTGAAGCGCACCGAGCGCGACCTCTCCTTCGTCACCGTCATCGCCGGGAGCCTGGGCCTCGTGCTGGTGCTCGTGGCCCTGCCCTTCGTCCCGGGCGACACCGTCCTCAACAAGGTGTTCGTGGCGCTCCTGGTCATCGTCTTCGGCTTCATCTTCGTGACCGTCTCGTCGCGCATCGTCGGGCTCATCGGCTCCTCGTCGAACCCCATCTCCGGCATGACCATCGCCACGCTCATGGCGACGGCCATGATCTTCGTCGGGCTCGGCTGGACCGGCTCGGCCTACGAGCCGATGGCGCTGGTGGTGGGCGGCATGGTCTGCATCGCCGCCGCCAACGCCGGCGCCACCTCGCAGGACCTCAAGACCGGCTTCCTGGTCGGCGCCACGCCGCGCAACCAGCAGATCGCCCTCTTCGTCGGGGCCATCGCCTCGGCCGTGGTGATCGGCCTCACCGTGAAGGTGCTCGACACGCCGAGCGCCGACCAGCTGGCCAAGGGGATCACCCACGCCATCGGCACCGAGAAGTTCCCCGCGCCGCAGGGGACGCTCATGGCGACGCTCATCAAGGGGCTCCTCTCGCTCAACCTCGACTGGGTCTACGTGCTGGTGGGCGTCTTCTTCTCCGTCACGCTCGAGCTGTGCGGCGTGAAGGCGCTCTCCTTCGCCGTCGGCCTCTACCTGCCGCTCTCCACCACGCTGCCGATCTGGGTGGGCGGCGCGGTCAAGGGGCTCGTCGACTTCCTGGCCCTGAGGAAGGGCGGGCAGGCCGAGGACGCCGAGCTGGGCGGCGGCTCGCTCATGGCCACCGGCCTCGTGGCCGGCGGCGCGCTCACCGGCGTGGTGGTAGCGCTCCTCAACGTCAACGACGCCGTCCACGACGCCATCGGCAAGCTCGACGTCGGGCCGGCCATCGAGGGGGCCATCGGCCACGGCGGCTACCAGCTGCTCGGCGTGGCCGCCTTCCTCGGCCTGGCCGTCCTCCTCTTCCGCGCCTCGCAGCGCCCGCAGCCGACCCTGTAGGTGACGATGCCGCACGCCCGCTCCGCCCTCCTCGCCGCCCTCCTCGCCCTCGCCGCCTGCTCGCGCGGCGCCGACGCCGAGGCGAAGCGGCGCGTCCTCGCCCCCGAGCCCCCGCCGCCGGCGCGCGCCGCCGTCGACCTCGACGCCCCCCGCCCGCTCCTCGCGCTCGACGCCGGCGAGGCGGCCCGGCGGCTCGGCTCCTTCGAGTGGGCCGGCGCCGTGGTGGCGACGGTGACGCGCCAGGGCGACTCGGCGGCGCGCGTCCATTTCACCGAGCGCCACCAGCTCCGCCAGCTCGCCACCGGCGAGTTCCAGGTCGACGCCGAGGTGGAGGACGGCCACGGCAGCGGCTCCGGCGCCGGCAAGCACGTGGTCTGGGCGGGCGGCATGACCTACGGGCGGGCCGAGTACGCCCCCTGGCGCGAGCGCCCCACCGACCACGGCCGCGACGCCCGCCGCTTCCGCGACGAGAGCTTCGCCGAGGCGGGCGACCTGGCCCGGCTCTACGGGCCGGCCCTCTCGCTCACGCCGTCGGGCGACGTGACGCTCCTCGGGCGCACGGCGCGCCGCTACGCCGTCTCGCTCGCCCCCGAGGCGCCTTCCGCCGCGGCCCAGCCGGATGGGCGCGCCTTCGGGAACGGCGGGCCGGACGCCGACACCAAGCGCCACCTCGCCTTCCTCGACGGGCGCGTGCCGGTGGCCGCCTCGGGCGAGGTGCTGCTCGACGTGGAGACGGGCGTGCCGCTGCGGACCCGCATCAGCGGCGCCTTCGCGCTGCGCGACGACCCGCGCGTGCGCGTGCAGGTGGACCTCTCCGGCGAGGTGAAGGCGCTCGGCGGCCAGGTGGGCGCGGTGACGGCGCCCAAGGACCCGCTCCCCGACTCGCGCAAGCCGCCCGGCGTGGCGGCGGCGCTCGAGGCGGCCGGCCTCAAGGCGAAGGAGAAGGCCGGCGAGGGGAAGGCCGAGCCGGCCGAGGAGCCGGACGCGCCGTAAGCTCGGGCCCGCCCGTCACCCTCGGTGGCGGCGCCACTCGACCATCAGGCAGCGGTCCT
>DASTGK010000486.1:0-3517 GCA_035719085.1 Anaeromyxobacteraceae bacterium | reverse complement strand
CCTCCGTCGGGACGGCCCTATATAGCGGACTCGCGGCGGAGGCGCGAGCACGGCCTAGGCGCCGGCGAGCGCCTCGCGCAGCGCCGCCACCGCCGCCGCGTCGCCGTCCGGGAGCCGCTGCACCAGGAGCCCGGCCACCTCGGCGAGCGGCTCGCCGTCGCGCGGCAGGACGGCGAGGTCGAGCGCCGTCTCCACCTGCTCGCTCGCCGCGAACCAGCGGCGCAGCACCTCGACGAGCGGCTCCCCCTGCCGCTCCACCGCGCTCCGGTAGAACTGGCCGGCGCCCATGTCGCGGATGACCGACAGGTAGCCGCCCGGGCCGAGCGCGGCCACCGCCCCCCGGGCCGGGTCGCCGGGGAAGTCGATGGCCGGGGCGCGCACGTAGCCGCGCACGTTCCCGTCCGGATCGGCGTCGACGAAGAGGCCGCGCAGCGGGCCGTTCCCCTCGAGCTGCAGGTTGACGCGTCCCTGCGCCTTCTGCAGCGCGCCGACGAGGGCGCCGCCGGCCAGCGCCTCGGCGAAGGCCCAGGCGGCGGTGGGGGCGAGGCCGTGGAGCATGCGGGCCATGCGCGCCGTGTCGCCGATGCGGACGAAGATGGCGCGCAGCCCGCGCGAGGGGACGAGGCCGCGGGTGAGCCGATCGATCATGAGGGGGCGCATCCTCGTCCGGCCCGGGGGCCCGGGGCAAGGCCCCCCACGGCCGGGGCCGTCAGGACGGCAGCACCGCCAGGAGCGCCAGGATCATCTGCGGCAGGGGCGGCGTCGCGTCGGCCGCCTGGCCGGTGAGCCGGAAGACCACCCGCGCCGTCGAGGGGAAGCTCCCCGTCCGCATGCAGCCGAGGTCGCCGCGGTAGATCCCCGGCGCCTTGCGCGTCAGCTCGAAGGAGCAGCGGCCGTAGCGCCCGACGAACTTCTTCTCGTCGAGCGCGAGGCGGACGCGCTGGCCGAAGAAGAGCCCCTCGACCTTGAGCGCGTTGGGGCGCTGCTCCAGCGCCAGCGAGACGCCGGCCCCGGAGAGGCGCGACGCGGAGACCGCCAGCTCCATGTTGGCGCCGCTCAGGTCGCCGGCCCAGCCGCCCGACTCCTGGCGCGACACGTTCACGGAGGGTCCCACCACCCGCTCCCCGTCGAAGGCGGCGCCTCCCGCGGAGAGCCCGCCCGCGTTGAAGGTGAGCTCGCCGGTGGGCTCGAAGGCCAGGGCGGCGCGGGGGGCGGCGGACAGCGCCGCGAGGACGGCCAGCGTGCGCAGGGCGGTCATGCCGGATGCCTAACCCGGCGGGCCGCCGGGATCACGCCCCCGCCCGACCGCCCCCGGCGGCGTCACGGCCGGACGCTCCGGATGGTCTCCCGAAGGGTGTAGCGGGGGGCCCAGCCCAGCTCGCGCGCCGCGCGCGAGCCGTCGACCACGCACAGGTACTGGATGTGGTCGAGCTCCTCCGGCGGGAAGGAGACCAGCCCGGCGCGGAAGAGGCGGCGCAGCATCGGGCGGAGCAGGAAGTCGGGCACCGGGATGGGCGTCCGCCCGAGCTCGCGCAGCGCCGCCGAGAGCGGCACCTCGCCCGGGCCGGTGACGTTGTAGACGCCGCGCGACCCGGGCCGGAGCGCCTGGATGAGGGCGCGCGCCACGTCCTCCTCGTGGATGAGCTGGATCATCGGGTCGAAGCCCATCACCGTGAGGGGGCGCTCGAGCCGCAGGTAGTTGGAGGGGGCGTTGTGCACCGAGGGGCCGACGATGTTGACCGGCCGCAGGATGACCGTCTCGATCTCCGGGTGGCGCCAGACGAACGACTGCGCGTACATGTCGACCTCGATGAGGTCGCGCACGTCGCTGAACCGGTCGGCCGCCATGAGCGGCGTCTCCTCGGTGAGGAAGTTGGAGTTCTCCGGGAGCGGCCCGTAGACGTTGGCGGAGGAGAGCACCACCACCTTGCGCACGCCGTGGCGCACGCACAGGTCGAGCAGCTTCTGCGTGCCCACCACGTTGAAGCTGTGGGCCTCGGAGAAGGGCATGCGCGGGTCGTGCATGATCCCGAGGTGGATGACGGCCTCGACCCGGCGGTGGCGGAAGGCCTCCTCCACCCGCGCCTTGCGCAGGTCCACCTGCACGTGGACGATGTCCTTGGGCTTGTCGCGGAACGGGCGCCGGTCGACGCCGACCACCTGCGCCTCGACGTGGAGCTGCTTGGCGAGCACCCGCCCCAGGTTGCCGGAGATGCCGGTGACGAGCACCGTGGCCGGCAGGGCGCCCGGCGCGGGCGGCGGGGTGGGCGTGCCCTGGGCCATCTAGACGAAGACCCCGGCCCGCTCGGCCAGCCCCTTCTCCAGGAGCCCCTGCACCGCCGCCTGCACCTCGGCCACCCGGCGCTCGATGTCCGCGTCCTCGTCGTCGGGCGAGCCGGTGAAGCGCAGCGGCTCGCCGAAGTGGATGTGGTAGCGCGTCGGCAGGGGCAGCGGCAGGAGCGTCGGCGTCACCGGGAAGGCCGGCATGGAGAGGAGCTTCGCGAGCGGCGCGACGTTGAAGAGGGCCGGCGCCTGCTCCTCCGCCCCCACCACGCCCACCGGTACGATGGGCGCGCCCGCCTCGAGCGCGAGGCGCATGAAGCCGGCGCCGAAGGGGCGCAGCCGGTAGCGCTCGGCGAAGGGCTTGTTGAGGCCGCGCACCCCCTCGGGGAAGACGAGCAGCGCCTCGTCGGCCGCCAGCAGCCGGCGGCAGTTCTCCGGCGTGCCGACGATCTGGCCGATGCGCGCGTAGAAGGAGGAGACGAAGGGGAGCGAGGCGACCCACTTCTCGACGAGGGCGCGCAGCAGGCGCGGCGGGTCCTTCTCGATGAGCAGCGCCACCTCGATCATGGCGGCGTCGAAGGGGAGCTGGCCGGAGTGGTTGGAGACGAGCAGCACCCGGCCGTCGGCCGGCACGTTCTCCACGCCGTGGAGCTGGACGCGGAACCAGCGGCGGTAGAGCCAGACGAAGGGGGCCACCGCGGCGAGCACGTAGTCGACGTCCATGCCGTACGGGTCGACGCCGTACTCGTTGCGCGGCGGGGTCAGCTTCTCGAGCCGCGCGCGCGAGCCGGGGCCGGCGAGGTCATAGGTCCAGGCGCGGAGCTGCTCCTTCACGATGTGCGACGCGTCGGCCACCTCCACCATCTAGCACGCGCGCCGCCCGGGGCGGCGGGGTGGGTCGGGGCGTCCTTGAACGAGGCCGGGCGCCGGTGTAGCGTCCCGGATCTCCACGACTTTCGGTCCGCGTAGCGCGGGACGGTCCTTCCAGAGGGGATGGCATGAGGGTCGCCTGCCCGCACTGCAGCGCCGAGTACAACATCGACGACCGCCGCATCCCGGCGGCCGGCGTGAACGTGAAGTGCCCGAAGTGCCAGGCCGCCTTCCCGGTGCGCCGCGCCGCCGACGGCGACACCGGCTCGACCGCCGTGCCGCTGCCCGCGCCCGCCCCCCCGGCTGCGGCACGGCCACCTCAGCCCCTGCCCGCCGCCGCGCCCCCGCCGATCCCGCCGCCGGT
>DASTGK010000485.1:0-11584 GCA_035719085.1 Anaeromyxobacteraceae bacterium | reverse complement strand
GGCAAGGACGTCGTCATCCTGCTCGACTCGATCACCCGGCTCGCCCGCGCCTACAACAAGGAGGTCGAGTCCTCCGGCCGCACCCTCACCGGCGGCGTCGACTCGCGCGCGCTGGAGCGGCCCAAGCGGCTCTTCGGCGCCGCCCGCAAGGCCGAGGAGGGCGGCTCGCTCACCATCATCGCCACCGCCCTCATCGACACCGGCTCGCGGATGGACGAGGTGATCTTCGAGGAGTTCAAGGGCACCGGCAACATGGAGATCGTGCTCTCGCGCCAGCTGGCCGAGCGGCGCATCTTCCCGGCCATCGACATCGGCGCCTCCGGCACCCGCAAGGAGGAGAAGCTCTTCTCGCAGAAGGACATCGAGAAGGTGCGGCGCCTGCGCGGCGCGCTCGCCAGCCTCAAGCCGGTCGAGGCGATGGAGCGGCTCCTCAAGAAGCTCTCCGAGTTCGAGACCAACGACGAGTTCCTCGGGAGCTTCTGAGGGTCACCCCGTAGGCTCGCCGCACGGCGAGGCGCTGCCGGCAGCCCCCTCACCCCGGCCGTGGGCTCACCGCACGGCGAGGCGCGTGCTGGCGTCGCCGGCAGCCCCCTCAACCCCCTGCCCTCTCCCCCGGTGGGGGAGAGGGGGCCAAGGTTGGTGGCGCGGGGCCACACGCGTCGTCATCTTCTCGCGATGGCGCTCTCCCGACGGCAGTTCCTCCTGCGCTCCGCGGCCGCGTCCGGGGCCGCGGCGGCCGGCGCCGCCCTCCCCGGCTGCGCCCCCGGCTTCGAGCCGGCCCCCTTCGTCGACGTGGCCGCGCCGGTGAACGGCACGCTCACCGTCCCGTTCGCCGCCGCCCCGCAGCTGCGCGGCGACGGCGCCGCCGTCATCGCCCGCGCCCCCGGCATCGACCCGGTGCTGGTGGTGCGGGCCCCGGGCGGCACGCTCGCCGCCACCGCCGCCACCTGCACGCACCTCGGCTGCCCGGTCGGCCTCGATGGGGGCGAGATCGTCTGCCCCTGCCACCTCTCCCGCTTCGGCCTCGACGGGACGGTGCTCCACCCCCCGGCCCGCGCCAACCTGGCGGTCTACGCCGCCGACTTCAGCGCCGACGGCACGGCGGTCCTGGTGAACCTGCTGGCGGGCGACCCTGGCTTCCCGGCCCTGGTGAACGGCCAGGTGCTCCTCACCTTCGCCCAGTTCCCGGCGCTGGCGTCGCCGGGCGGCTCGGTGACCGGCAAGCCGGCCGGGGCGCGCGAGCCGATCCTGGTGATGGCGCTCGCCGGGGGCGGCTACGCGGCGGTCGAGGCGCTCTGCACGCACCTCGGCTGCCGCGTCGGCTTCAACCCGAACGTGCAGGACGTCGAGTGCCCCTGCCACGGCTCGCGCTTCGCCACCGGCGGCGCGGTGGTGAACGGCCCGGCGACCCGGCCGCTGCGGGCGCTCGCGGCGGTGGCCGGGACGGACGGCGTGACCGTGACCATCCCGGCCTGAGCCCCGCCGCCGCTACGGCCCGTGGAGCCCGGTCACGACGCCGCCGCCGGCCCCGCGCGCCGCCTGGTGGATGTGCGCGTTGGTCGGATCGACGAGGCCGCCGGTGACGATGAACCCGGCCACCTCGCCGCTCGTGTCGTCCACCGAGACGAGGCCGGCGCCGAAGGCGGAGGTGGTGATCGCCGCCGGCGTCTCCTGCGCGCCGTCCATCGAGGCGAGCCGGACGGTGCCGCTCTTGGAGAGCTGGCCGCGGATCTCGCCCCCGGGGTGGGCGGCCGAGTGGACGTTGGCGTAGAGGCCGCCGCCGGTGAAGGCGGTGACGTCGGCCGCCGCGAGCGCCGCCTGCTGGTCCGGCACGACCCAGAGCGAAGGACCGCCGGTGAGGCCGACGAGCGGGGAGCCGGCCGCGCCGCGCGCGCCGGGGTGGATGTGGGCCAGGGTTCCGGTGACGCCGGAGCTGATGACGAAGCCGCGCACGTCGCCGGTCGCCTCGTCCACCGAGACGACGCCCGCGCCGAAGGCGGTGGTGGTCACGCCCGGCGACGGCGTCTCCTGGGCGCCGTCGAGCGAGGCGAGCCGGATCGTGCCGGCCTTGTCGAGCTGGCCGCGGATCTCGCCGCCCCCGTGGGCCGGCGTGTGGACGTTGACGTAGAGCTTCCCGGCCTGGAAGTCGGCGATCTGCGCGGGCGTCAGGTTGGCCTGGCCGTCGGGGACGACCCAGACGTCGGGGCCGCCGGTCAGCGGGACGATGACGCCGCCAGGGGCGCCGCGAGCGCCGTCGTGGATGTGGGCCGCGGTGGCGCCGGTGAGGCCGGAGGTGATGATGAAGCCGCGGACGGCGCCGGTGGAGCCGTCGACCGCGATGGCGCTGGCGCCGAAGGCGGTGGTGGTGACGGCGGGCGTCTCCTGCGCGCCGTCGAGCGTGGCGAGCCGCACCGTGCCCGCCTTGTCGAGCTGGCCGCGGACCTCGCCGCCGGCGTGGGCCACGGTGTGGGCGTTCACGTAGAGGTCGCCCGTCGTGAAGGCGGCCTTGGGCGTGGCGCCGAGGGCCGCCGCGTCGTCGGCCACGACCCAGAGGTTGGTCGTGACGGTGGGGGGCGGCGGGCTGCTCGAGCCCCCCGACGACCCGCCGCAGGCGGCGCCGAGGAGCGCGGCGGCGACGGCGGCCGCGATCAGGGCGGCGGTGCGAAGCTGGAAGTCCGAGCGGGCTGCAGGCATGAGATGCTCTCCGTTCTCCATTCCCGTGAGCGGCCACTCATGGTGCGAGCGGCGCGGCGGTGCACGCGCGCGACGGAGCGGGACCCGACAGGGAAGGCGCGCCCCCGTGCGGCGCCAGCGCGGAGCGTGCCGCCACGGCACGCCCCGCGACCGGGGTAAAGGGCCCTCCGGGGCGACCCGGCGCGGGCGGGCGCCCGGAGGTGCGCCACGCGAGCCGGGCTGCGGAGCGTCCGGCCGGGGCACTTCCCCTGGTGCGCCGGATGCAGTCTGATCGGGGTGACGCGGCGGCTACCGGCCGTGCGCTTCCCGCCCCGGAGGGGCGCGGCGAGGGCGCAGCCTCGAAGCGAGCCGCCGCCTGGAGCACGTCATGACGAAGCGCGCCTTGGTGCTGCTCGTCGCGCTCGCCGGGCCGGCCATGGCCCAGGAGAGCCAGACGCCCCCGGCCCCGCCCGGCCAGGCCGACGCCCGGACCGCCGAGGCGGCGCCGACGATCGACACCTTCAAGCAGGGGCTCTCGCCCTACGGCAGCTGGCAGTGGTCGAAGGACTATGGCTGGACCTGGCGCCCGCGCGTGGCCGACGACTGGCGCCCCTACTGGCGCGGCCAGTGGGACTGGACCGACGCCGGCTGGACCTGGTCGTCCGACGAGCCGTGGGGCTGGGCCACCTACCACTACGGCCGCTGGGCCTGGGACGGCGTCGGCTGGTTCTGGGTGCCCGGGTTCGTCTGGGGCCCGGCCTGGGTCGACTGGTGGTACGGCCCGGGCTTCATCGGCTGGGCGCCGCTCTGGCCCTTCCAGGTGGCGCTCACCTTCGACTTCTTCACCTTCGTCCCGGTCAACCGGTTCCACGGCTTCCCGATCCACCGGCTCCGCCCGTTCCGCCCGCCCTTCCCGCCGTCGCGCGGCGTCTTCACCGGCGGCGCGCGGGGCTTCACGCCGGCCCGGCCGATCGCCCCGTCGCGCCCGATGCCTTCGGTGGGCACGCCGTCGCGCCCGATGCCTTCCATGGGCGGTGCCCCGGGCGGCTCGATGGGCGGGCGCGGGTTCGCGCCGCACGGCGGCGGCGCGGGGATGCGGCCGCCCGCCATGGGCCACCGCCGCTGACCGCGCGGAGGCGCGCTACAGCAGGACGCGCCGCAGGTCGCCGAGCACCTCGGCGAGGTAGCTGGTGACGCGCGCCGCCAGCGCCCCGTCGATGACGCGGTGATCGTACGAGAGCGAGAGCGGGAGCATGAGGCGCGGCTGGAACTGCCGGCCGTCCCAGAACGGCCGGGTCACGCTGCGCGACACGCCGAGGATGGCCACCTCGGGCGCGTTGATGATGGGCGTGAAGGCGGTGCCGCCGACGCCGCCGAGGCTGGAGATGGAGAAGGAGCCGCCCTGCATGTCGGCGGCGGCGAGCTTCCCGTCGCGCGCCTTGGCGGCCAGCTCGGCCACCTCGCGCGCCAGCTCCAGCACCCCCTTGCGGTCGACGTCGCGCACCACCGGCACCACCAGGCCGTTGGCCGTGTCGGCGGCGAAGCCGAGGTGGTAGTAGCGCTTCACCACGAGCGCGTCGCCGTCGAGCGAGGCGTTCAGCTCCGGGAACCGGCGGAGCGCGGCCACGCAGGCCTTCATGACGAAGGCGAGGAGCGTCACCTTGACGCCGGCCTTGGCCTGCTCCTCGTTGAGCTTCACGCGGAAGGCCTCGAGCTCGGTGATGTCCGCCTCGTCGAACTGCGTGACGTGCGGGATCATCACCCAGTTGCGCGCCAGGTTGGCGCCGGCGATCTTCTTGATGCGCGAGAGGGGCCGCGACTCGACCGGGCCGAACCTGGCGAAGTCGATCTTGGGCCAGGGGAGCAGGTCGAGGCCGCCCAGGCTCCCGCCGCCCGACGGGACGGCGCCAGTCATCACCTGCTTCACCAGCTTCTGCACGTCCTCCTGGAGGATGCGGCCGCTCGGGCCGGAGCCGGGGACGCGGGCGAGGTCGACGCCCAGCTCGCGGGCCAGCTTGCGGACGGAGGGGGAGGCGTGGGGAAGCAAGAGCCTCTGCTCCCTCTCCCCCACCGGGGGAGCCGAGACCCTCTGCTCCCTCTCCCCCACCGGGGGAGAGGGCTGGGGTGAGGGGGCGACCACAGCGGGAACGGCAACGGGGGCGGCAACGGGCACGGGCACGGGCACGGCCACGGGTGCGGGTGCGGGTTCGGGTTCGGGCTTGGCCGCAGCCGCCTCCCCGTCCAGCTCCAGGATGGCGCTCCCCTCCTTCACGCGGTCGCCCACCTTGACGGTGACGGCGCGCACGGTGCCGGCCTGGGGCGACGGCACGTCCATCGTCGCCTTGTCCGACTCGAGGGTGATGAGCGACTGGTCCACCTGGACCGCCTGGCCGGCCTTCACGAGGACGTCGATGACGCCGACGTCCTTGAAGTCGCCGATGGCGGGGACCCTGACCGTGATGGTGCTCATGGCGTTGGCTCTCGGTTGGCTCGGGCTGGCTAGACGGTCCACGGGTCGGGCCGCTTCGGGTCGAGGCCGTACTTCGCGATCGCCTCGGCGACGCGGGCGGCGGGGATGGTCCCCTCGTCGGCGAGCGCCTTCAAGGCGGCGACGGCCACGTGGTTCCGGTCCACCTCGAAGAAGCGGCGCAGCCTCTCGCGCGTGTCGGAGCGGCCGAAGCCGTCGGTGCCGAGCGCCACGTAGCGGCGCGGCACCCAGGGGCGGATCTGCTCGGCGAAGGCGCGCACGTAGTCGGTGGCGGCCACGACCGGGCCGGTGGTGGGGCCGAGGCAGGCCTCGACCCAGGCCTTGCGCGGCTCGGCGCCGGGCGCCAGCCGGGCGGCGCGCGCCGCCGACATGCCGTCGCGGGCCAGCAGCGTGAAGCTCGGGCAGCTCCACAGGTCGGCCTCGACGCCGAAGTCGGCGAGGAGCAGGTCGGCCGCCGCCATCACCTCGCGGAAGATGGCACCGGAGCCGAGCAGCTGGACGCGCGGCCCCTTCCCCGCCCCGCCCTTCCGGAACGGGTACATGCCCTTCAGGATCCCCTCGGCCGCCCCAGCCGGCATGGCCGGGTGGCGGTAGTTCTCGTTCGTGATGGTCAGGTAGTAGTAGACGTCCTCCTGCTCGGCGACCATGCGGCGCAGGCCGTCCTGCAGGATGACCGCCACCTCGTACGAGAAGGTCGGGTCATAGGGGACGCAGTTCGGGACGGTGGCCGCCACCACGTGCGAGTGGCCGTCCTGGTGCTGCAGCCCCTCGCCGTTGAGCGTGGTCCGACCGGCGGTGGCGCCGAGCAGGAAGCCGCGGCTGCGCATGTCGCCGGCGGCCCAGCAGAGGTCGCCGGTCCGCTGGAACCCGAACATCGAGTAGAAGACGTAGAAGGGGATCGTGGTGGTCTGGTGGATCGAGTAGGAGGTGGCCGAGGCGATCCAGTCGCACATGGCGCCGGCCTCGTTGATCCCCTCCTGCAGGATCTGCCCCTTCTTGTCCTCCTTGTAGAACATGAGCTGGTCGGCGTCCTGCGGCGTGTAGAGCTGGCCCACCTGGCTCCAGATGCCGAGCTGCCGGAACATCCCCTCCATGCCGAAGGTGCGCGACTCGTCCGGGACGATGGGGACGACGCGCTTGCCGAGCACCGGGTCCTTCACCAGCTGCTGCAGCAGCTGGACGAAGGCCATGGTGGTGGAGATCTCGCGGTCGCCCGAGCCGTCGAGGAGGCGCTGGAAGGCCTCCAGCGGCGGCACCGCCAGCGTGTCGGGCGAGCGGCGGCGCCGCTTGGGCCGGTCGCCGCCCAGCGCCTCGCGCCGGCCCTTCAGGTACTCGAGCTCCTTCGAGCCGGGCTCGAACTTGAGGTAGGGCACCTCCTCGAGCTGGTCGTCCGGCACCGGCAGCTGGAAGCGGTCGCGGAAGCGGCGGATCGACTCGACCGAGAGCTTCTTCTGCTGGTGGGTGATGTTCTGGGCCTCGCCCGACTCCCCCATGCCGTAGCCCTTGATGGTCTTGGCCAGGATGACGGTGGGCTGGCCGACGTGGTGCGAGGCGGCGTGGTAGGCGGCGTAGACCTTGAACGGATCGTGGCCGCCGCGGTTGAGGTTCCAGATGTCGTCGTCGGAGTAGTCGGCCACCATGGCCTTCAGCTCCGGCCCGGCGAAGAAGTGCTCGCGCACGAAGGCCCCGTCCTTGGCCTTGTAGACCTGGTACTCGCCGTCCACCACCTCCATCATGCGGCGGCGCAGCGCCCCCGACTTGTCGCGCGCCAGGAGCGGGTCCCAGTAGCGCCCCCAGATCACCTTGATGACGTTCCAGCCGGCGCCGCGGAACTCGGCCTCCAGCTCCTGGATGATCTTGCCGTTGCCGCGCACCGGGCCGTCGAGCCGCTGCAGGTTGCAGTTGACGACGAAGACCAGGTTGTCGAGCTTCTCGCGCCCGGCCATGCCGATGGCGCCCATCGACTCGGGCTCGTCCATCTCGCCGTCGCCGCAGAGCGCCCAGACCTTGCGCCCCTCGGTGGCGGCCAGCCCGCGGTCCTGCAGGTACTTCATGTAGCGGGCCTGGTAGATGGCCATGATCGGCCCGAGCCCCATCGACACGGTGGGGAACTGCCAGAAGCCGGGCATGAGCCAGGGGTGCGGGTAGGAGCTGAGGCCCTTCCCGTCGACCTCCTGCCGGAAGTGGTCGAGCTGCCCCTCGTCCACGAGCCCGAGCAGGAAGGCGCGGGCGTAGATGCCGGGGGCGGAGTGGCCCTGGATGAAGACCAGGTCGCCGCCGCGCTCCGGGGTGGGCGAGCGCCAGAAGTGGTTGTAGCCGATGTCGTAGAGCATCGCCGCCGAGGCGAAGCTGGCGATGTGGCCGCCCACGTTGGTGTGCCTGTTGGCCCGCACCACCATCGCCATGGCGTTCCAGCGGATGTAGTGGCGGATCTTCTGCTCCAGGGCGAAGTCGCCCGGGAGCGGCGCCTGCAGCTCCACCGGGATGGTGTTGACGTACTCGGTGTTGGCCGAGAACGGCAGGTAGGCGCCGGAGCGGCGCGCCCGCTCGATGAGCCGCTCGATGAGGTAGTGGGCACGGTCCGGCCCCTCGCGGCCCAGGACGCCCTCGAGCGCCTCGAGCCACTCGGCCGTCTCCTGGGGGTCGACGTCGCGGGGCAGGTCCATGGTGCTTCCTCTCGGGTGTCGTGCGTGTCGGCGCCATGTCTAACCGGGATCCGGGCGGCGGCCCAGCGCCCTTCGGGAGGCCCGGGAGGGACGCGCCGGCGCCCTCGCCTCGACGGCCCGCGTCCGGCGCCGCCCCGGGGTGCGGCGTCTTGCGGCGCGTCACCGAGCGTGGTCTGCTGCGCCCCTGTGACCGCGCCACGCGTCCTCATCGTCGACGACGACGAGCTCATCCTGAAGGCGCTGGCGCGCGTGCTGGAGCACGCCGGGTACGATCCGCGCTGCTACCAGGCGCCCGGCCAGGCGCTCGAGGCCATCGAGACCGACCAGCCGGTGGTCGTCATCAGCGACTACATGATGCCCGGCGTCGACGGCATCACCTTCCTCGAGCAGACGCGCCAGCGGGCGCCGGACGCCGTCCGCATCCTCTGCACCGCGGCCGAGGACTTCCGCATCGCGCTGCAGGCGGTCAACGCCGGCGAGGTCTTCCGCATCATCCCCAAGCCGTGGCACCAGGAGGAGCTGCTCGCCACGGTCAACCAGGCGGCCGAGGCCTCGCGGCTGCGGACCGAGAACGAGCGGCTGACGCGCGAGGTGCAGCGCCAGAACGGCCAGCTCCGCGAGATCAACCTGCGGCTCGAGGAGATGGTGCGCCACCGCACCCAGGCGCTCCTCGAGGGGCTCATCGCCGCCCTCGACTACCGCGACGCCGAGACGCAGTGGCACTCGCGCCGCGTCTCGCTCTACGCGCGGCGGCTGGCCCAGGCGCTCGGGCTGCACGAGCCGGAGCTGACGGTCATCGAGCACGGCGCGCTGCTCCACGACATCGGCAAGATCGGCGTGCGCGACCGGGTGCTCCTCAAGCCCGGCCCGCTCGACAAGGACGAGTGGATCGAGATGAAGCGCCACCCGGAGCTCGGGTGGGCGCTCCTGCAGCGGGTCGACTACCTGCGGCCGGCCTCGACCATCGTCCTGCAGCACCAGGAGAAGTGGGACGGCACCGGCTACCCGGCGGGCATGAAGGGCGAGGAGATCGTCATCGGGGCGCGCATCTTCCACGTGGTGGACACGCTCGACGCCATGACGAGCGACCGCCCGTACCGGAAGGCCAAGCCCTTCGCCGAGGCGCGCGCCGAGATCACGCGCTGCGCCGGCACCCAGTTCGACCCGCGCGTCGCCGAGGCCTTCCTCGGCGTCGGGGCCGAGGACTGGGAGCGGATCCGGCTCGACGTGGAGACGGTGGCGGTGCTCTCGGCCGACCTGGCCGAGTCGCCGCCCGGCCACGACGAGCTCTTCAACGCGCTCCACGGGGCCCTGCGGGCCTAGGGGACGGGCCGTGGCCCGCCGGCGCGACGCGGCCTCCCGCCCGGCGTGACGATCAGGGCGCCCGGGCCCGCTCCCGCGCCGCCTCCTCCGGGAACCTGGCGTCGAGCTCGCCCGCGAGCGCCGCCGGCGACGCCCCGGCGGCGAAGGGGCGGAGCGCGTCGGCGAGATCGCTGGCCCAGGCGTAGCGGTCGGCCGGCTCGCGCTGGAGCGCCCGCAGCACCACGGCGTCGAGGCCGGGCGGCACGGCCGGGTTCTTCTCCGAGGGCGGCCGCACCTGCGCCGCCCGCACCCGCTCGAGCGTCGCCAGGTCGGAGGCGCCGGCGAAGAGCCGGGCGCCGGTGAGCGCCTCGTGGAGCACGGCGCCGAGCGAGAAGACGTCGGCGCGCCGGTCGACCGGCAGGCCGCGCACCTGCTCCGGCGACAGGTAGCCGAGCTTGCCGCGCAGGGCGTCCCCCTCGCGCCGGCTCCGCAGCGCCGCCTGGGCGATGCCGAAGTCGATGATGAAGACGCCCCCGCCGAAGCCGAGCAGGACGTTGGCCGGTGAGAGATCGCGGTGGACCACCTGGAGGGGCGCCCCGTCGTGCCCGCGCGCCCGGTGGGCGTGGTCGAGCGCCGCGGCGGCCCGCGCCGCCACGAAGGCGGCGAGCCGCACCGGCAGGTGCTGGCCGGCGGCCCGCAGCCGCCCGAGCAGCGCCCCCAGGTCGGCGCCCGGCACGTAGTCCATGGCCAGGTAGTAGCTCGCGCCGACGCGGCCGAGATCGTGCACCGGCACGATGCCGGGGTGGTCGAGCTGGGCGCCGATGCGGGCCTCGTCGAGGAACATGGTGACGAAGGCCCGGTCGTCGGCCAGCGTCGGCAGGAGCCGCTTCAGGGCGTAGCGCCGGCCCGGGCGGTCGCGCGCCTCGGCCACCCAGACCTCGGCCATCCCGCCGATGGCGATCCGCTCGAGGAGCAGGTACTTCCCGTACGGGGTGGGCTCTCGCATTGAAGGCGCGCGCGCGCCCGTCCATGATAGCGCCATGCCCACCACCACGTGCTACGGCTGCGGCGCCGCCCTGTCGTTCGATGGCCCCATCGGGCGCCGCACCACCTGCCCGGAGTGCGACGCCGACCTGCACCGCTGCCTCAACTGCCGCCACTACGACGAGTCGGCCGGCAACGAGTGCCGCGAGCCGCACGCCGAGCGGATCGTCGACAAGGAGGCGTCGAACGCCTGCGACCTGTACCAGCTCGGCGACGGCGCGTCGCGCCGCCGCCACCGCTCCGACGACGCCCGCAACCGGCTGGCGGCCCTGTTCGGGGACGCGCCGGTGAAGAGCGAGGACCCGCGCGACGCGCTGGAGGCCCTCTTCCGGAAGAAGTGATCCGCCCCGCGTGTTAAGAGAGGCGCCATGCCCTTCGACACCTCCCGCCAGCAGCCCTCGCCCTTCCCCGCCCGCCCCCAGGTCGCCCCGTACCAGGCCGACTCGGTGGAGCGGACCTTCATCGCGGCGGTCTACCGCTGGATGACGCTCGGCCTCGTGGTGACGGCGGGCGTCGCCGGCTTCGTCGCCTCCTCCGAGGCGGCGCTCGAGCTCGTGGTGCTGAACCGCTGGGTCTTCTACGGCCTGATGATCGCCGAGGTCGGCCTGGTCATCGCCATCTCGGCGATGGTGCAGCGGCTCTCGGCCGCCGCCGCCGGCGGCCTCTTCCTCCTCTACTCCGCCCTGAACGGCGCCACGCTCTCGGTGCTGCTGCTCGTCTACACCGGCGGCTCGGTGGCCATGGCCTTCGCCGTCACGGCCGGCACCTTCGGCGCCATGAGCGTCTACGGCACGGTGACCAAGCGCGACCTGACGAGCTGGTCCTCGTTCCTCTTCATGGGGCTCATCGGCATCGTGCTGGCGGGGCTGGTGAACGTGTTCCTGAAGAGCGACGCCATGTCGTTCGTCCTCTCCTGCGCCTCGGTGGTGGTCTTCACCGGGCTCACCGCCTACGACACGCAGAAGCTCCGCGTCTTCGCGCGCGAGGGCGGCGCGTCGGTGGCGGCGGCGCCCATCACCGGGGCGCTGTCGCTCTACCTCGACTTCATCAACCTCTTCATCGCCATCCTGCGGCTGTTCGGCGACCGGCGTCGCTGAGCCCCGGTCGACCTGGACGTTCACGCGGCGGCCCTCCCAGGGAGGTGCCGCCGCGGTCGTTTCGTGGGTCGTTCTTCTCCCCCTCCGAACGGGCAAGAGTGCGTTCCCTCTCCGCCATCGCGGGAGCCGTGAGTACGTCTCCTCCCGCACCGGGGGAGACCTTCCAAAGTCTCTGCTCCCTCTCCCCCGGTGGGCTCATGATCCCACACAAGTAGACGGGCCCCATGCCGGCGTGATCTACCGTCGGCATGGGCAAGAAGCCGAGTCGTCGTGCGGTGGTGCGGGGCGAGTTCGCCGGGGTCGATCTTGGAGAC
>DASTGK010000484.1:0-7502 GCA_035719085.1 Anaeromyxobacteraceae bacterium | reverse complement strand
GCGCGCTCGGCGGGGGCGGGCTCGGCGGCGGGCGCCTCCGGGGAGCCGGCGGGCTCGGCGGCGGCGGCGGGCAGGGCGGCCAGGGCGAGGGCGAGGAGGAGCGGGCGGTGGCGATCCATGGCGCCGCGGAGGATAGCGCAGCGCGCGGCCCGGAGCCGGGCTACCATCGGCCGCGGAGGTGGCACGGATGGCCCGGCAGCCCATGCACCTGTTCGGCGAGGGGACCGAGCTGACGCGCGTCTACCTGGCGGCGGCGCTCGACGAGGCGCAGGCGGCCGAGCGGGCGCTCGACGCGGCGGGGGTGGAGTACGCGGTCGAGGTGGAGCAGTTCCTCGCGCGGACCATCCTCGGCGGCGGCGCGCCGCGCACCGGCGCCGGCTTCTGGGTGCGCGGCGACGATCTCGACGCGGCCTGCGCCGCGCTCGGCGGCGCAGGCCTGGTGAAGGGGCTCGTCGACCGCGGCTGACGCCTACGGGGCGCGCGGCGGCATGGGCGGCGGGGGCAGGCCGCCCGGGCGCGGCGCCGGCGCGGTGGTGGCCCGCACCGGCTCGGGCGGCTTGCCGCCCTTCAGCACGTTCATGGCGAGCGCGATCATCGAGCCCACGTCGGAGAGCGTGGCCGGCAGCACCACCGTGTTGGTGGCCTTGGCCAGGTGGCCGAACTGCTCGACGTACTTCTCGGCGACGCGCAGCTGCACCGCCTCGACGCCGCCCTCGGCCGAGATCGACTCGGCCACCTTGCGGATCCCCTCGGCGGTGGCGTGGGCGATGGCCTGGATGGCCTGGGCCTGGCCCTCGGCCTCGTTGATCTGCTGCTGCCGCTTCGCCTCGGAGGCCTTGATGACCTGCTGCTTCTGCCCCTCGGCGGTGTTGATGGCGGCGTCGCGCTCGCCCTCGGAGCTGAGGATGACGGCCCGCTTCTCCCGCTCGGCCCGCATCTGCTTCTCCATGGCGGCGAGCACGTCCTGCGGCGGGGTGATGTTCTTGATCTCGTAGCGCAGCACCTTCACGCCCCAGGGCGAGGAGGCCTTGTCGAGCTCGGTGACGAGCTGCGCGTTGATGTAGCCGCGCTCCTCGAAGGTGCGGTCGAGCGTGATCTTGCCGATCTCGGAGCGCAGCGCCGTCTGCGCCAGCTGGCTGATGGCGTAGTAGTAGTCGGAGATGCCGTAGCTGGCCCGCTGCGGGTCGAGCACCTTCAGGTAGAGCAGCCCGTCCACCGCCACCTGGACGTTGTCGTTGGTGATGCAGATCTGCTCCGGGATGTCGATCGCCTGCTCCTTGAGCGTGTGGCGGTACCGGATGACGTCGATGAACGGGAAGAGGATGTGGAAGCCGGCGTCGAGGATGGCGTGGAACTTCCCCAGCCGCTCCACCACGTAGGCGTTCTGCTGCGGCACGACCACCGCCGTCTTCACCACCACGAAGACGACGAAGATCGCGAGGACGACGACGATCACCAGCCCAGCCCCGACGGTCTCCATGCGTGCTCCCTCCCAGCGTTCCGGCGCGCGCCTACTCGGCGCGCAGCCACAAGGTCAGCCCCTCGACCCGCTCCACCAGGCAGCGCTGCCCCTTGCGCAGCGGGATGCCGGAGGCGGCGCGGGCGGTCCAGGTGGTGCCGCGCAGCTCGGCCTTCCCCTCCCCGCCCGCCTGCAGGTCCTCGAGCAGCACCGCCTGCTCGCCCACCAGCTCCACCGGCGCCGGCGGCCGGCGCGACAGCCGGCGCATGAGGGGCCCGCGCAGCGCGGCCAGCCCGACGATCGACAGCACCGAGAAGGCGAGCCACTGCCAGGTGGGCGAGAGCCCGGCGGCGGCGAGCGGCGCCACGAGCAGCGCGCCGACGCCGAAGAAGAGCGCGAAGAGGCCGCCCGGCGTGGCCACCTCGAACGCCAGGAGCGCGATGCCCGCCAGGATCCAGAGCCACCAGCTCATGACCGTGCCCCCTCCACGAGGCCGGCCGATGGTAGCACCGGACGTGACCCGGAGCGTGATGATCGCGCCATCGGCCTCGCCGCACTTCGAGGCCTGGCCTCGCGGTTCCGGCAGCCGCCTCACCCCGGCCCTCACCCCCGAGGGGGGAGGGGAGCAGAGGGTTTTAGCTTCGGAGCTCCGGCTCGCGCGGGCGGGCGCGGGCTTGCCCGGAGGCCAGCGGCGCCGCCATGTGGTGCACCAGCCGCCAGGCGCCGTCCTCGCGCACGAAGAGGTTGGTGGCCACGAGCCGCGCCCCCTGCACCAGCTCGTGGCAGGTGACGAAGGCCGCCTCGCCGAGCAGGTGCGCCTGCGCCAGCGTGCAGCGCACGTCGGGCGCGGCCGGCGACTCCAGGATGGCGCGGAAGCTCCGCAGCACCTCGGCGCGCCCGTCGAGCACGTCCCAGCCCGGGTGGACGCAGGCCACCGGGGCGCGCCGGGCCCAGGCCGCCTCGAGCGCCTCCACGTCGCGCGCCGCGAAGGCGCGGTAGAACGCCTCGTTCGCCTCGAGCACCTCGATCTCGCCGCTCATGGCGCCGTTCATAACGCCCAGGCGAGGGCCACGCCGCCCGCGCCGGCGGCCAGCGTGGCGCCGAGGGCGAGCGCCACGCGCCGGCCGAACGGGCCGCCGCCGAGCGTCCGGGCGAGCGCCGCCTTCACCAGCGTGTTGGAGGCGGCGCCGAGGAAGATGGTGGTGGCGGCCACGTGCGGCGTCACCGGGCCCCCGGCCAGCTTGGCCATGGAGAGCGTGATGGCGTCGACGTCGGTGGAGCCGGCCAGGAGGCCGGCCGCGTAGGTGCCGGCGGTGCCGAGGTGGAGGGCGGCGAACTTGGAGCCGAGGAGGACGACGGCGAAGAGGAGCGCGAACTGGAGCGCCTGCCCGAGCTCGAAGGGGTTGGTGAAGGTGACGGCCCCCGCGCCCGCCGGGGCGGCCCGCGAGCGGAGCCACAAGAAGAGGCTCCAGGCGAGGCCGGCGAGCGCCGCGCCGCCCATGGGCCAGGCCAGGACCGGCACGAGGGACGGGCTCACCACCGCCACGATGGCGAGGATGCGCGCGAACATGATGGTCGAGGCGAGCACCACCGCCAGCGCCGCCGGGCCGGCCACCTCCGGCTTCTCCCGGGCGCGCCCGGACATGGAGAGCGTCACCGCCGTCGAGGAGACGAGGCCGCCCACCACGCCGGTGAGGCCGAGGCCGCGCTCCGGCCCGAGCAGCCGGATGGCGACGTAGCCGGCGAAGGAGAGCGCCGAGATGAGCACCAGCATGGCGCCCACGGTGAACGGGTTGAGGACGTCGAGCGGGCCGTAGGTCCGGTCGGGCAGGAGCGGCAGGATCACCACCCCCACCACCAGGAACTTCATGGTCGAGGCGACGTCCTCGCGCGACAGGGTGCGGGCCAGGCGGTGGGTGGTCGGCTTGGAGGAGAGGAGGAAGGTGGCCACCACCGCCGCGCCCGCCACCACGAAGACCTTGTGGGTCGGCGGCTCGAGGACGCCCTGGGTGCAGGCGAGCACGCCGAGCAGGTAGGAGAGGAGGAAGGCGGCCTCGGAGGTGATGCCGCGGCTCCGGTCGCGCCGGACGTCCCCCTGGTAGCTCACCACCAGGAGCGCCACCAGGGCGGCGAGCGGCAGGGCCACCACCCAGGGGCCGAGCACGTGCGCGGCGAGCGTGGCCACGCCGCCGACGAGCGCGAAGAGCGGGTGGGTGCGCGCGCCGCCGATGAAGGTGTCGCGCGCGTCGTCGGGCGCCGAGCGCTCGCGCTCCAGGCCGATGAGGAGGCCGGCGACGGCCGCGAGGCCGAGCGAGACGTACGGTTCGTACTCGTTCACGGCCCGATGGTACCGCCGCCCCGCCGCGCCCGACAGGAAGGGCGCGGCGCCGATATCGGGGCCCGCCTCGATCCGAGGCAGGCGGCGGGCGGCGGCTGCACGGCGACCGGGCAGCGATCGCCTCGGCGGCGTGCCCTCCGGCCCGCGCCGCTCCGCGGGGCCCCTCCGTCGGCCGGCTCCCGGGCAGCGGCCGCCCGAATTGCAGGATGCAATGCGATCCGCCGAGCCCGCCTCGCGCTGGGAGATTTTCCTCCCGCGGGCACCCGCCGCCCCCCGCGCCCGCAGGCCCCGCGCGCCGATCGCACCGTGCGGCACGCAGGCTGCACAAGGGCCCTCCCACGCAGCACGGCCGAACGACCACCCTCACCCGCAGTCACACACGGGAGCCCTCGATGTCCTCACCGACCCCAGCGGCCGGCACCACCGGTCCGCGCCCCACGCTCGGCCTGACCGGCCTCACCATCAACGCGATGGCGCTCATCGCGCCCGGCGCGTTCCTCTGGCTCACCTTCCAGATCCAGGCGCTCTACGGGGCGCCCATGGCGGGCGCCGCCATGTGGTTCGGCATCATCGGCGCGCTGGTGCTCTGCTTCGCCACCGCCATCGCCTACGCCGAGCTGGCCAAGCTCTACCCGGGCGCCGGCTCCTCCTACTTCTTCGCGGAGCAGGGCTTCCTCAACCACACCAAGTACTTCAAGTTCGCCCGCGTCATGAAGTTCGCCACCGGGTGGGCCTCGCACCTCTACTACTGGGTCTACCCGGGCGTGATGGTGGGCGTGACCGCCATCCTCTCCGGCTACCTGCTCAACCAGTTCTTCCCGGACAGCTTCTCGGGCACGCTCTCCAGCCCGCTCTTCATGATCCTCTTCTCGGTGGCCTTCGCCTTCTTCGTGGCCTTCATCGCCTTCCGCGGCGTCACCGGCACCACCGGCGTCAACTTCGCCATCAACGTCGTCCAGATCGCGGCGCTGCTGGTCTTCTCGGTGATCGCCATCTCCTACCGGGCCAACCACCCGGAGGGCTCGAAGGCGTGGCACCTCTCCGGCGGCGTCCCGGTCGACTACGTGGTGGCGCAGGAGCCGGTGGTCGAGAACGGCAAGCCCAAGCTCGACGACAAGGGCGCGCCGGTCATGCAGGACAAGATCGCCGACGACGGCACGCCGGTGGCCGAGCTGGAGAACGGGCAGCCGAAGCCGTTCAAGCTCTCCTACGCCGAGCCGGTGACCAAGGACGGGACGTTCCAGTACCACGCCACCGCCTCGTCGGTGACGGCGCCGCACGGCTTCTCCTTCATCGTCATCCAGGCCTGCATCGCCATCCTCATCCTGGTCGGCTTCGAGTCGGTGACCTCGATGGGCGAGGAGGCCAAGAACGCCAAGCGCGACATCCCGCGCGCCGTGCTCCTCTCGCTCGGCATCCAGGGCATCGCCTGCTACCTGATCGAGTACTTCGCGGCCAACTACTTCCTCAACGAGGGCTACACGCTGGTCAACGCCGGGGCCTCCGGCGCGCCGCTCGCCGACATGATGGTCCTGGCCGGCACCTGGATGTTCGGCAGCTACAAGCTGGGCCGGGCCTTCATGCTGGTCCAGGCCGCCACCGTCTTCCTGGCGCTCATCGGCACCACCCTCTCCTCGCTCTCCACCGGCGCGCGCGTCACCTACGCCATGGGGCGCGACGAGGAGGTCCCGAGCCACTTCGGCCTGCTGCACGGCCGCACGCTCACCCCGCACCGCGCCATCTGGACCCTGGCCGGCATCTCGGCGGTGGTCGGCGTCCTCACCGTCGTCGTCTACCTGGGCGGCACGGCGCCGGCGCTCGAGCCCAAGTACGCCGGCTCGATCTGGTACAGCCTCCTCGTCTTCAAGCCGGAGACCGTGGCGGCGCTGCCCAACACGCTGGTGGTCATGACGCTGGTGTCCAACTTCGGCACCTTCCTGCTCTACATGCTCACCTGCCTCGTGGCCATCGTGGCCTTCCGCGAGCACCAGAGCTTCAACACCGTGAAGCACGTGGTGGTCCCGGTGATCGGCCTGGTCGCCAACGCGCTCTGCATGGCCTTCTACCTGGTCGGCCCCTTCACCGTGGCCGGCATGAGCTGGAAGGAGCCCTTCATCGCCCTCGGCGTGGTGGCCGCCTTCGGCCTCTACGGCGCCTTCTACTTCGTCTCCTCGTCGAGGAAGAAGGGCAAGGCGGTGCTGGTGGAGAAGCCGGCGACGGCCTAGCCGGCGCCGCCCGCGGCCTCCGGGGCGCGGTCTCCCGTCGTCGGGGGGCCGCGCCTCGCGGCGTCACGGCAGCGCGTCAACCGCGGGGGTAGGCGTCGGTGCCCATCTCCAGCGCGTCGAGCCCCTGGTACTCGACCTCGGCCGGCACGCGGTTGCCGAGGAGCCGCTCCACCAGCCGGAAGAAGGCCGTGGCCAGCCCGAAGACCACGGCCGCGTTCACCGCCACCCCGATCACCTGCGCCACCAGCTGGCGCGGGTCGCCGAAGAGGAGCCCCGTGACCGGCCCGTCCACGCCGTTCCAGCCGTGCCCCCAGCTGCCGTCGGCGAAGAGCCCGACCGCGACGGCGCCCCACGCCCCGCACACGCCGTGAACCGAGAAGGCGCCCACCGGATCGTCGAGGCGCAGCCGGCGCTCCAGGAGGCCGACGCTCCAGACCACCAGCACGCCGGCGGTGGCGCCGATGAGCACCGCCGCGGCCGGCGTGACGAAGGCGCAGCCGCCGGTGATGGCCACGAGCCCGCCCAGCAGGCCGTTGCAGGCCATGGCCAGGTCGGGCTTGGAGAGGGTGAACCGCACCCAGAGCAGCGCCGCCAGCGCGCCCGCCGCCGAGGAGAGCATGGTGTTGACGGCGACGAGGGCGATGCGGGAGCTGCCCGCCTGCAGCGTCGAGCCGGCGTTGAAGCCGAACCAGCCGAAGGCCAGGACGAGCGTGCCCACCACCGCCATGGGCAGGTTGTGGCCCGGCATGGCGCCGATGGTGCCGTCGGCGCGGTAGCGCCCGAGGCGCGGCCCGAGCACCAGGATGCCGGCGAGGCCGGTGACGCCGCCCGTCATGTGGACCACCGAGGAGCCGGCGAAGTCGACCACGCCGTGCCCCAGGCCGGCGTGCTGGCCGAGCTGGGCCAGCCAGCCGCCGCCCCAGACCCAGTTGCCGTAGAGCGGGTAGAGCAGCGTCGACATGAAGAGGCCGTAGGCGAGGAAGGCGGAGAACTTCCAGCGCTCGGCCATGGCGCCGGTCGGGATGGTGGCGGCCGTGTCCATGAAGACGGCCGCGAAGAGGAACATGGCGAGGTGCGCCGGCTGGTCGGCCACCGAGACGAGCGCGAAGCGGGCGGCGCCGATGAGCCCCCAGGTCGTGCCGCCCAGGGTGACGCCGAGCTCGCGCGCCCCGGCGGCCGCGCCGC
Source organism: Anaeromyxobacteraceae bacterium (assembly GCA_035719085.1). Lineage (GTDB taxonomy): Bacteria > Myxococcota > Myxococcia > Myxococcales > Anaeromyxobacteraceae > JADKCZ01. The sequence continues at coordinate 295 of DASTGK010000484.1, read as the reverse complement.
CGAGCGTGGGCCACTCGGCCACGCCGCCCATCATGAGGCCGTAGCCGACGAGCCAGAAGCCGAGGACGCCGAGCGGGTAGACGACGAAGTTCATCGCCATGGTGTGGGCGGCGTTGCGCGCCCGGGTGAAGCCGGTCTCGACCATGGCGAAGCCGGCCTGCATGAACATGACGAGGAAGCCGCAGAGGAGCACCCACGCCAGGTTGAGCGAGTCGGTCGCGGCGGGCATGGGCTACCTCCGTTCGAGCGTGCCGCCGGGGCGCGGCGCGGGCGCGGGGGCGCGCCCCCCGGACCC
>DASTGK010000483.1:0-5163 GCA_035719085.1 Anaeromyxobacteraceae bacterium | reverse complement strand
GAGAGGCCGCCGCCGCCCGCGCCGCCCGGCGCGTCGAGGCTCACCTCGCCGGCGGCGATGGCGACCCGCTCGGCCGCCGCCACCGCCTGCAGCGCGCCGTCCTCGTCGGCGATGACGCCGCCGAGCGCCTCGAGCACCGAGGCGAAGGTGACGCGGCCGACGCGGTACTGGCTCATGGTGCTGTCGGCGGTGGCCCGCGACTGGACGATGAGGCCGGAGCGGTAGATCTGCGCCGAGTCGACCAGGCTCTGGAGCAGCGCCACCCGCTCCTCGACGCGCAGCCGCAAGAGCTGGCGCACCGCCTCGGCCCCCCCGCCGCTCGCCGCCGCCCGGGCCTCGCTCTCGGCCACGGCGCGCCACTGCTTCGACCCGGAGAAGATGGGCAGGCTCACCGACACGCCGGCCTGCCACATCGGGTCGAGCGAGCCGCGCGGCATGATGCCGGCGGTGACGGCCAGGTCCGGGTAGCGCTCGCGCCGGGCCAGGGCCACCTGCTGCGCCGCCTTCTCCACCTGGAGCCGGGCCTGCAGGAGCTCCGGGCTGCGCCGCTCGGCGTCGGCCTGCGCCTCCTCCACCGTGGGCACCTCGGGCAGGGCGAGGGAGGCGACCGACGCGCTCGTCGGGTAGGGCTCGTCGAGCGGGTGGGCCCGCAGCCGGTTGACCGCTTGCAGCCGCGTCCGCTCCTCCGCCTCGAGGGCGAAGCGGCGCTGGCGCAGCCGGTTGCGCTCGAGCTGGGCGCGCAGGATGTCCGACTGCGCCCCCTCGCCCGACTCGTAGCGGGCCCGGGCCATCCCCTCGGCCCTGGCCCAGAGCTCCTCGAGCCGGCCCAGGAGGCCGAGCCGGTCGCGCACCAGGACGAGATCGAGGTAGGCGCGCCGCACCTCGGCCTCGACCGTGAGCCGGGCTCGCCCCACCGCCGCCTCGGCCTGCTTCACGCCGGTGGCGGCGACGTCGGTGCGCAGCCCGAGCTTGCCGGGCCAGGGGAGCGGCTGGGTCACCATCACCTGCCAGTAGCTCGTCTCCATCTTGCCGATCTGGATCCCCTGGAACCCGTCGTTCTGGATCGCGAGCGACAGGATCGGATCCTGGAGGGCGCCGGCCTGCGGCACGCGCTCCCGCTCGGCCTGGACGAGCGCGTCGGCCGCCTTGAGCTCGGGGCGGGCGGCGAGGCACTCCTTCACCAGGGCGTCGAGCCCGGGGTCGTCGGAGAACCGGACGAGCGAGGCGGCGGGGGCGGGCGAGTCGGCCCGCGCGGCAGCAGAGAGGAGCAGCGCCGGGAGGGCGTACAGGAGCAGTCGCATCGGGGGCATCCTCCACCCCAAAGCACCTGGCGTGCCAGGGCACCCGTGGGGGGCTCGGGGCGCACCAGAATGAGTCAAAATGGGCCAGGAGCGGGAATCCGGCCGGCCGGCGACCTCGGCACGGCGACGCACCCGGTTACCCTGTGGCCGCCGCGGTCACGCCTCCCGAGGTCACGCACCCTCGCATCTCCGCGTCGGCAGAGGGTGGGTCCGGCTGGCCCGGCCGTTGCTTTTCTCGCAAGGCATGGACCCGACTGTCCTGCTCGCGGTGTCGCCCGAGGCTGGCTCGCCCCCGCGCGACGAGACCTCCGGCCGGCGCTGGCCGCTTCCCCCCGACCAGCTGGCCCTGCTGCCGTACCGCGAAGCGCTGGGCATGGCCCGCCGGCGGGCCACCCGCGACTACCTCGTGGCGCTGCTCGGCGCCGTCGACGGCAACGTGACCCGCGCCGCGGAGCGGGCCGGGATGGCCCGCGAGAGCCTCCACCGGCTCCTGAAGCGCTTCGGCCTCCGCTCCGAGGAGTTCAAGGCGAGGCCGCCCGCGGGCGGCCCGTCCGGCGAGTAGCGTCAGGGCGACGTGGGCCAGCCCGCGCGCGCCGCCGCCGCCGAGCACCAGGGCGATGCGGGGCGGCGTCACGGCGGGCTCCTACCCGTGGTGGCAGGCGCAGGCCTGCGCGCAGGCGCCGTGCAGGGTGGCGGTCGCGAGGGCGACGTCGATGCCGCGCGCCTGGTCGGTGGTGGTGGCGACGCCGGAGGCGACCGCGGTCCGGGCGGAGGAGGGGAGGCGGCGGCCGGCGAGGGCGCGGGCCTCGTCGGTGCTGGTCGGCACGCCGGCGGGAGCGGCGGCCTGCGTGGCGGCGGCGACGACGGTCGAGCCGGCGAGCAGGCGGGCCTCGTCGGCGCTCGTCGGGACGGCGGCGCTGGCGGCGCTGGCGGCCGTGGCCGAGGCGAGGAGGATGGCGGCGAGGGAGAGGCGGAACGTCATGGCGGACTCCTGTGAGGTGTGCTGCGTTTCGACCTCACGAAGAGCATCGTCCGTGCCGCGTCCCCGGCAGCCCGCAAGATCCCGGAACGGCTGGCCTCCGGGCGACGGCCGGCCGCGCGTCACCGGCGGCGGTCATCACGCCGTGACCGCGCCGGTTACCCATGGCACCCGGCTCGCGCGGCGCCGGCGGGGGCTTCGCCGCGCCCTCGCAGGCGCGCCGAGACGTGTCGAGCCGCCTCGCCGGCCACGTGGGCCCGGCGGGCGGCTCGGGAGCGGCGGGGGCTCTTGACCGTCAGTTGACGGCGATGGTGCCGGCGATCATGTCCATGGCGCAGGCGTAGCGGAGCGTGCCGGCCTTCTTGGGCGTGAACTCGACGGCCACCGGCTGGTTGAGCGGCAGCGGCTGGTGGATCCCCTGGTCCTTGATGACGATCTCGGTGGCGCAGGTCCGCTCGACCTTGCGGGTGATGACGAGCCGCACCTTCTGGCCGGCCTTGACGCGCAGGTTGGCCGGCACGAAGCCGTCGTCCGTCACCGCGATGGAGATCGTCTTCACGTCCTTCGCCGGCGCGGCGGTGGTGGCCGGGGCGGCCGGCGCGGTGGCGGGGGCCATGGCGTGGTCGCCCATGTCGTGCCCCTGGTGCTGGCCGCAGGCGACGGCGGGCACGGCGGTGAGGGCGATGGCGGCGGCGGTGGCCGTGAGGGTCTTGACGAACATGGTGGTGCTGCTCCGGTCGTGGAGGGCGCCTCGTCGTGAGGCGCGCTCTTGAGTCGGACCCTTAGCAACCGGCGTGCCCCCGCGGCGGTGCGCCAATTTGGGCCAGAAACGGCCCATCCCGCAGCCCCGATGCTGGCCGCAACCGCCACACCGTAACCGAAACGGTCACGCTTCGACCGACGGCCGAGGGCACCTCCTCACAGCCCGATCCCGGAGTCGCGCGCCAGCTGCTCCAGCCAGCGCAGCGCGGCGGTGACGCGGGCGCTCGACCGCAGGTCGCCGTGGGTGACGGCCCAGACCTCGTTGGACGGCGTCTCGAGCCTCGGCAGCACCGGCACGAAGCGGGCGTCGCCCCGCACCACCGCCGAGGTGAGGAGGGCCACGCCGGCCCCGCCGGCGCAGGCGGCGTGGAGCGTGGTGGTGTTGCCGGCCCGCACCGCCACCCGCGCCCCGCCCGCCACCTGCCGGAGCCAGGCCTGCGACGCCAGCCGGTCGAACTCGCGGTCGTAGAGGACGAGGTCGTGGGCGGCGAGGTCGCGCGCCGTCCGCGGCGTCCCCTTGCGCGCCAGGTAGGCCGGGGCGGCGTAGAGGCCGTACCGCTCCGTGCCGATGCGCCGCCCCACCAGCGACTTCTCGCGCGGGCGGAAGAGGCGCAGCGCCACGTCGGCCTCGCCGCGGGTGAGGTCGAGCGCCCGCACGTCGCCCCGCACCTCGACGGTGAGGCCCGGGTAGGCGGCGAGGAAGTCGGGGAGGGCGGGCGCCAGCACGTAGGCGGCGAAGCCGTCGCCGCAGGTGATGCGGACCGTGCCGGTGGGGCGCGCGTCGGCGCCGGAGAGCGACCGCTCCCCTTCGAGCACCTCGGCCTCCATCCGCTCGGCGTGGGCGGCGAGGGTGCGGGCCGCCGCGGTGGCGTCGAGGCCGGTCGGCGTGCGCGTGAAGAGGCGCGCCCCGACCGCCGCCTCGAGGGAGGCGAGGCGCCGGCCGATGGTGGTGGAGGCCACCCGGAGGGCGCGCGCCGCCCCGGCGTGGCTGCCGGTCCGGTACACGGCGAGGAAGACCCGGAGATCGTCCCAGTCGAGCATGGCCCCGAGCCTGCCACAGCCCCGTGCATCCGTGCACACCCGGTGTGCGCGATCGTGCAGTTCCGGAGCCGGGGTGGCGGCGCCATGATCCGTCCACGCCGCGGGGGAGAGGCGGCGCGGAAGCGAGGACGGTCATGGTGGCGACGACGACGCGGACGTGGACGGGCAGGCTGGCGCGGGCGCGGGTGGACCTCTCGGCGGACGAGACGGCCGGCCTGCCGGCCCGGCGCGGCGAGCTCCTGCTGCGGGTGGAGCGCGGGCTGGTCGTCGTCACCCGCGAGGGCGACCTCGACGACCACGTGCTCCGGCCGGGCGAGGCGCTGCGGCTGCCGCCGCGCGGCAAGGTGGTGATCTGGGCGCTCGAGCCGGCGCTGGTGGAGGCGCGCGCGCTGGGCGGCGTGCGCCCTGGCCGGCCGGCGCCGCTCCCGCTGGCGGCCTGACGGCGCGGCCGTGAGCAGGCGGGGCGACGCCCAGCCCGGCCGCCGCCCTGAACGGGTCTGTACCGGCGCCAACTGATCGGGTCGCGCGCGCCTCGCCCCGCTGTGGCGCTCCGTCACAGGTTCGCCTTGTCACCTCGGGGCGGGCTGGCCTAGTCTCCCGGCCTCCATCGGAGCTCGAGGGACTACCACCATGAGACTTGCTAGCTGGCTCTGCGCCCTGACGCTGGCCTTCGCCGCCACCACCGCCTCCGCCCGCACGTTCGAGGAGATCAAGGCCGACGGGAAGATCGTCGTCGCCTCCGAGGGGGCCTTCCCCCCGTTCAACTTCTTCCAGGGCCCCAAGCTCACCGGCTTCGAGATCGACCTGGCCGAGGCGCTGGCCAAGAAGATGGGCGTGACCATCGAGTGGCGCGCCCTCTCGTTCGACGCGCTCCTGGCCGGCCTGCGCCAGGACCGCTGGGACCTGGTCATCGCCTCCTTCGGCATCACCCCGGAGCGCGCCAAGGCCGTCACCTTCACCGACCCGCACTACTGCTCGGGCGGCATCATCGTGGCCAAGGACCCGGCCATCAAGACGGTGAAGGACCTCGGCGGCAAGACCATCGCCGTGCAGACCGGCACCACCTACCTCGAGAACGTG
>DASTGK010000482.1:0-2391 GCA_035719085.1 Anaeromyxobacteraceae bacterium | reverse complement strand
GGAAGGCGTCGGCGTCGAGGGCCCCCGGCTCGAGCCGCGGCTCGGCCGGCAGCCCCTCGGCCGTGGCGAGGCCGCGCGCCTGGGCCGCCTGCGCCCGGGCGTGGGCCGCCACCGCCTCGTGACCGGCCCGGTGGGCCGCCTCGAGCGCGCGGACGGCGTCGGCCGCGTAGAGGAGGAGCCCGGCGGCGAGCGCGGCCAGCGCCGCCCCCGCGAGCGGCCAGCGCCGCTCGCCGATGACCCGGGCCGCGAGCGCGAAGGCCACGAGCGGCAGCCCGACCGCCAGGAGGAGCCCGACGAGCCCCGCCGGCAGCTCGAGGGGCGGGGGCGCGGTGGTGACGCGGACGAGGCCGACCACCTGGCCGTCGCGGCGCAGCGGCGCCGCCAGCGTGCGCGCGCCGCCCGGCCCCGCCTCGACCTCGATCTCCGGCTTGCTCGCCCCGCCCTCGGCGTTGCCGGCGACGGCGGCGCGGAGCCGCTGCCCCTGGTCGAAGAGCGGCTTCTCCTCGCGGGCCAGCCGGCGCGGCGCCGCCCGGTCGCCCGCGTCGCGCGGCGAGGTGGAGGCCTCGAGCAGCACGCCCTGCAGCCGGAGCACGCGCGCCTCGCCGCCCGGCGGCTGCTGCGCCTGCCAGGCGGCCACCACCCGGCGCACCGGCTCGCCCTCGCCGGCCCGCTCGACGAGATCGGCGAGCGCCAGCAGCGAGGCGGTGGCCTGGCGCACCCGCACCTGCTCGGCCACCTCGGCGTGGGCGCCGCGCAGGAGCAGCCACGCGCCGCCCGCGCCGACCGCCAGGGCGGCCGCCAGCCCGGCGAGGAAGCGCCGGCGATGGGAGGGGGCGCGCGCCATGGCTCACCGGGCCTTGTGCAGGCCGGCCACCGCCTTCTCCACCGCCAGCTGCGCCGCCTGCAGCGCCTCCTTGGGCGAGGCGGCGCCGCGGTTCACCTTGCCGAGCGCGGTGGTGGCCGGCGACCAGACCATCGACATCTCGGGCAGGTTGGGCATGGGGAGCGCCACCTCCACCTGCTTGCGGAAGGCGGCCAGCACGCCGTCGGTGGCCACCTTGGGGTCGTCGTAGACCGCCTTCACCGCCGGGCTCTGGCGCCCCTCGAGCGCCATGACGCGCGCCGCCTCGACGTCGGTGAGCCAGCGCACGAAGTCGAAGGCGGCCTCCTTCTGCCTCGACGGCGCGGCCACGAAGGCCCCCTCGACCGTCATCCAGGGGCGCATGGGCTTGCCGCCCGCCTCGGTGAGCGCCGGGAGCGGCGCCAGCCCGTAGTCGATCCCCTTGTCCACCTCGCCCAGGAACCACGGCCCGGAGAGGACCATGGCCGCCTTCCCCTCGTTGAAGAGCGAGGTGATGAGGGCCGTGGAGGGCTCGGCCGGCATGAAGCCGTCCTTGCCCCAGCGCACCAGGAGCTCGAGCGCCTTCACGTTCTCCGGCGCGTCGAGCGTGGGCCGGGTGCCGGCGAAGACGGCGCCGCCGAAGCCGTTCAGGAGCGAGGCGACGTAGTAGAAGTCGCCGTAGGCCCAGGCGAGGCCGAACTGGCCGGCCGCCTTGCTGGTCTGCTTCTGGCCGAGCGCCACCAGCTCCGCCGAGGTGCGGGGCGGCGCCTTCACCAGCCGCTTGTTGTAGATGAGCGTGATGCACTTGTAGTCGAGCGGCAGGCCGTAGAGGCTGCCGCGGTAGGTGAGCGCCTCGACGGTGGTCGGGATGAAGCGCGCCTTGAGGGCGTCGTCCACGTAGAAGTCGATGGGCTCGACGGTGTTGCCCGCCTCGATCCAGCCGCCCAGCCGGTCCTGCGCGTAGATGAAGACGTCCGGCCCCTTGCCGCGCGGCACCGCCGCCGTGATCTTGTCGGCGAAGGCGTCGTAGGGGACGGCCAGCGGCTCCACCTTCACCTTGGTGGCGGGGCGGGCGTTGTAGGCGGCGATCACCTTCTCGAAGGCGGCCTTCTCGCCGCCGCGGTAGGCGTGCCAGACCACCACCTTCGCCTCCTGCGCCGCGGCGAGGGCCGGCAGCGCGAGGGCGGCGGCGAGGACCAATCGTGCGAGGCGACGCATGGCGCTTCCCTCCGTGGGCGCCGGCCTAGTCCCCCAGCCGCTGCTGGGTGCCGGCGTCGAAGAGGTGCAGGGCGTCGAGCTCCAGCCGCACCTCGAGCGTGTTCCCGATCGCCGCCTGGCGATGCGGGTCCTGCTTGAAGACGAGCGGCTCCTCGCCGGCGCGGGCGTGGACCACCACCTCGTCGCCGAGCGGCTCCGCGATCTCGACCACCACCTGGAGCGGCGCCGCCGCGCCGCGCGGCGCGCGCCCGTCGGCGAGCACGTGCTCCGGCCGGACGCCGAGCACCAGCTTCTGGCCGTCGCGCCCGGCGAGCGCCGCGCGCAGCCGGGGC
>DASTGK010000481.1:0-5867 GCA_035719085.1 Anaeromyxobacteraceae bacterium | reverse complement strand
GGCCGGTCGAGCACCGCGCGCAGGACGAGCTCCGCCTCGCCGGCCGCGAGCACCTCGGCCTCGCCCGTGGGGCCGCCCACCAGGCCGACGGCGATCCGGTCGCCCGGGGCGCAGCCGAGCACCTCGCGGACGTGGCGGGCGCGCCGGCCGCCGAGGCGCGCCTCGCCGCCCGCGGAGAGCTCGCCCGGCTCGAGGAGGAGGAGGTTCACGGCGGCGGCAGGCTCTCCCGCGCCGCCGGCCGCTGTCAACGACGGCGAGCCCGGCGGGGGCTTCGCGGGTAGAATGGCGGCATGGCCACGGACGCACCGCCGCCGGGGTGGACGCTCATCTCGGTGCTCTTCTCGACCTTCCCGCTGGAGCAGTCGCTGGCCGCGACGCTCCACCAGGCGGCGGTCGAGCTCTACCGGCGCGACGAGGGGTTCGGCCCGGTGGCGGGCGACGTCGTCTCGGGGCGCGTCGTCAACCTGAAGAAGAGCCTCTCGCTCGGCGCCATCACCGGCCCGGCCTTCGAGGCGGAGCTCGACACGGCGCGCGGCAGCGGCAAGGTGCGCTACCTGCTGACGCGCCAGGGGCTCGACCTCATGGGCATCGAGGGGCCGGCGCCGCGCCCGCGCCGGGCCGAGCTGCTCAACTGAGGCCGCCGCCTACCTGGCGACGAGCACCTTGCGCATGAGCAGGTGCGGCACGCCGGAGTCGAGGAAGGGCTCACCGTCCTTGGCGTAGCCGATGCTCTCGAAGAAGTGCACCGACGGGATCATGGCGTTGAGCACGATCTCCTGGATGCCGCGCAGCGCGGCCATCCGCTCCAGCGCCTCGATCACCGCCTTGCCGACGCCGTGGCGCCGGACCTCCTTGGCCACCGCCATGCGCCCGATCTGGCAGGTGCGGGCGTCGAGCCGCACGAGCCGCCCGGTGCCGATGCAGCGCCCGGCGGCGTCGAGGGCCACCACGTGGTTGGCGTTGTGGTCGTGGGTGTCCCGGTCGAGCGGCCGCGGGACGTTCTGCTCCACGTCGAAGACGTCGCGGCGCAGCGCGTAGGCCAGCTCGCGGTCCTCCGGCGTGGAGGCGAAGCGCACGGTGTAGTCCATCCGTCGATCCTTAGCCGATGTGCCACCGGAAACGCGAGAGCCCTCCGGCGTGGCGACCGGAGGGCTCTCGAGACGGCGCTTCGCCGGGGCGCCTACTTCTTCTTGGCGGCGGCGGGGGCGGCGGCCGGCTTGGCGGCGCCGCCGGCCGGGGCGGCCTTCATGACCCGGTTGCCGGTCTCGTCCATCGAGGTGAAGAGGGCCGGCTTGTTGGCGGCCACCTGCGTGTCGGCCTTGATCGGGTGGCAGACGGCGCAGAAGGCGTCCATGTTCGCGCCCTTGGCGCCGGTGTCGACGCGCAGGTACTTGTAGTACGGGTTCGACGGGTGCGGGTCGTGGCAGCCGAGGCACTCGAACCGCCCGCCCTCGCGGAGCAGCTCGCCCGGCACCTTGGCGACCTTCGGGTCGACCGAGGCGAGGCCGTACGGGTGGCTCATGTTGGCGTGGATGGGGGCGTAGCCCTGGCCGCCCTTCGACGACTCCTGGTGGCAGCCGAGGCAGAGGGCGGTGGTGCCGGCGTAGGGCTGCTTGGTCTTCGGGTTCACGTCCGACTTGTTGGGCGCGACGGCGAAGATGATCTCGCCCTTGGCGGTGTGGATGGCGTGGCAGCCGTTGCAGCCGACGCTGTCGTGGCCACCGGCGGCGAGGGCGGCCACGGGCGCGAGCAGCGCGGCGGCGAGGGCGAGGCGAGACACGATCGACATGACGCTCCTTGGAGTCCGGGCTCCGCCCGGCGGGAAGAAAAGTGGGCGGGACTGTAGGTGAGCCGAGACACCGATCACCTTGACGTGCGACAAGAGCCCAGGTCCGCCGACGTTTTCCTTCATCGCCCGGTACGCTCCAGGATGCCGCAGCCACCCGTCCGCATCGTCCTCGTCCGCCCGAGAAACCCCGAGAACGTCGGGGCCGTGGCCCGCGCCATGGCCAACTTCGAGCTCGACGACTGGGCGGTGGTCCAGCTCGGCACGCACGACTTCGCCACGGCGCGCCGGGTGGCCGTGCACGCCGAGTCGCTGCTCGACCGGCCGCGGCTCTGCCAGACGCTCGACGAGGCGGTGGCCGACTGCGCCTGGGTGGTCGGCACGAGCGCCCGCAAGGTGCGCGGCAAGCGGCGGCTCCTGCCGGAGGAGGTGGCGCGCGAGGCGGCGGCGCGGGCGCCGGGGCGGACGGCCATCGTCTTCGGCGAGGAGCGGAGCGGGCTCACCGCGGCCGAGATCGACCGGTGCCACGACCTCTCGGCCGCGCCGACCGGCGCCGCCCAGCCGTCGCTCAACCTGGCGCAGGCGGTGCTGCTCTACGCCTACGAGGCGCGGCGGGCGGCGGGCGCGGCCCCGCGCGGCCGGGAGGGGGCGCTCGCCACCGACGGCGACCTCTCGCGGCTCGAGGAGGCGCTGCGGGCGCTCCTGCGCGACGGGAGGTTCCTGGCCGGCCCGGAGCGCCACGCGGTGCGCGACCTCGCCGCGGTGCTCCGGCGCGGCCGGCCCTCGCCGCGCGAGGCGCGGCTCTGGGAGGCGGCGCTGCGCGCGGTCGGGCGGCGGCTCCCCCGCTGATCACCCCGCGCGGTGCGCCCCAAGCGGCACCGGTCTTTCGCCCGCCCCGTGAAAATGATGCTCGGGCACCCGCGCCCGGCGGCGCGGTGGGAGGCCCCATGGCGATCGACTTCTCGAAGCTGGATCTGCGCGACGCGCTCGACCTCGCCATCCTGATGGAGGAGGAGGCGCGGGAGCGGTACGTCGAGTTCTCCAAGATCGTCGGCGGGCGCTACCCGGGCGACGCCTCCGACGTCTTCAAGATGATGGCCGCCTACGAGGTGAAGCACGAGGAGCAGCTCCAGGCGCGCCGCCGCTCGCTCTTCAAGGAAGCCCCGGTGCGAGTCTCGATGGACCAGCTCGACGACGCCGAGGCGCCGGACCGCGGCCAGCCGCGCGTCTTCATGTCGGCGCGCGACGCCATGGAGGTGGCGCTCCGGGCCGAGGAGAAGGCCTGGGACTTCTTCGACCAGGCGCTGCGCGAGGTGAAGGACGCCGGGGTCCGCGCCCTCTTCGAGGAGCTGCGCGGCGAGGAGGCCTCGCACCGCAAGCTGCTCGCCGACAAGATGCGCGGCATGCCGAAGGGCCCCGACCTGACCGAGGCCGAGGCCGACGCCCCCGGCTCCGACGGCGGGTAGCCGGCCCGCGGCCCTCGCGCCCGCGGCCCTTGCGCTCGGGGCCGGTGCGGGCGAGGCTCGCCGCCCATGGCCGAGACCTACCGCTGGATCGAACGCGGGACCGAGCGCGTCCTCTGGCTCGACGACCCGCAGCAGCCGGGCGCGCGCTACCTGGCGGTGCGCCCGCAGCCGGGGGGCGACGACGAGTGGTTCGCCGCCTGCCGGCTCGGACCGGACGAGCCGGAGCGGGAGGTGGGGGACGGGCTGGCCGGCGCGCGCGTCGCCGAGGACGTGATCCTGAAGTACGCCATCAAGGCGCTGGCGAGCGCCCACGGCGTCTCGTCGGCCCCGGGGATCCCGGACGAGGACGCCAGCGACGCCGAGCTCGTCATCGCCAGGCTCTGGCGCGTCCTGACCGAGCGCTGGGCGCCGCCCGGCGCGACCTAGCCGGCCCGGATCGGCGAGCGCCGGACGCACGACCGCCGGACCCGCGGCGCCTCGGTGGGCGAGCGGGGCCGGCGGCGGGTGCTGCACCCTCAGTGGTGGTGGTGCCCCTCGGGGCCGTGGGCGTGGCCGTGCTCCAGCTCCTCGGCGGTGGCGGCCCGGACCTCGGTCACCGTCACGTCGAAGTGGAGCGTCTTGCCGGCGAGCGGGTGGTTGAAGTCGACGATGACGAGCTCGCCCTCGAGGCTCCGCTCCACGCCCTTCACCACGAAGGGGAGCGGCTCCCCGTCCGGCCCCTGGGCCACGAGCTCCTGGCCGGCCTTGGGCTCGAAGCCGTCGGGGAAGGCGGTGCGCGGCACCTTCTGCACGCCGTTCGGGTCGGCCTCGCCGTAGCCGTCGGCCGGGGCGACCGTCACCTGCTTGGAGCCGCCGACCTCCAGCCCCTCGAGCTCGCGCTCCAGGCCGGGGACGATCTGCGACTCGCCGTGCAGGTAGACGAGCGGATCGCCCACCTCGGACTCGTCGACGACCACGCCGTCGCCGAGGTGGAGCTTGTACTGCAGGGACACCACGCTGCCCTTGCCGATCTTCATAAGGGCGCTCTCATACCCCGGCCTGCCCAGGGCGCGCAAACGGCCAGCGCCCCGGGGCGGGCACTAGCTCGCCAGGACCCGGAGCGGCGCCTCCTCGGCGGCCAGCCGCGCCTCGAGCGCCTCGAGCAGCTGGCGCGCCGTGGGCAGGTCGGCCGCGTCGGTCTCCGGGATGCGGGTGATGCTCTGGCCCGTGTAGAAGAGGCCGTTCTTGGTGTCGCCCTTGATGGCGGCCGCCAGGAGGGCGTCGGTGATGCAGAAGCTCTCCTTGAAGTTGCTGGCGCGGCAGAGGCAGAGGTCCTCGTGGAGGCACTCGACGCAGGCCTTCTTGCGGCCGTGGTAGCCGTCCTTGCCGAAGAACCAGGCCTTGGAGCGGGGCGGGAAGCGCTCCCCGCGGGCCAGCGCCTCGGTGAACTCGTTGCGGACGGCGCGGGCCTTCATCCCCTTCACGCAGCTGGTGATGAGGGTGATGTCGTCGGCCGTCTTGCCGAGGTGCATCTGCTTGAAGTTGGGGTGGGCGTCGCCGTCGGCGCAGGCGAGGAAGCGCGACGCCATCTGCACGCCGGCGGCGCCGGCGGCCAGGAAGCGCGAGACGTCGGCGGCGTCGACGCCGCCCGCGGCCACCACCGGCAGCGAGGTGGCGGCGAGCACCTCGTCCACCAGGCCCGGCAGCGGGTGGCCGATGTCGCCGATGTGGCCGCCGGCCTCGGCGCCCTCGGCGACGAGGAAGTCGGCGCCCCACTTCTCGTACATGGCGGCGAGCCGCCCCGACGAGACGATGCCGGCGAACGGCACCCCGCCCGCCTTGCACCACTTGATGATCTCGCGCGAGATGCCGGCGCCCTGCACGATGAAGGAGACCTGCTCCTCGATGGCGATGCGGGCCGTGGTCTCGAAGTCGACCTTGTTGATGGCCGCCATCAGGTTGAGGCCGACGAAGCCGCCCGGCGCGTCGGCCTTGCAGCGCCGGATCTCGGCGCGCAGGTGGTCGGGGTTCTTGACCACCGCCGAGATGGTGCCGACGCCGACGAGCCGGTCGCCGCGGTGCTGCGCCACCTTGCCGGAGAGGCCGTCGGAGGCGTGGATGCCCATGCCACCCTGCACGAGCAGGCGGCGGCCCGAGGCGACGATCGCCTGGATGGTGGCCCGGTCGAGCTTGCCCAGCGGCGCGAGCTCGGTGGTGGTGGCGGTGGCGGTGGCCTCGGCGACGCCGACGGTCATGCGGTGCTCTCCAGCGCGCGGGTGAGGGGAGTCGGGCGCGCGCGAGGGGGGAGCCTACGGGTGACGTGTCATGCCCGTGTCACCGAGGCCGTGACGAAGCCGCGACGCAGCGCGACAAGGCGCGACGCAGCGCGACGCGGCCGCCCGGCCTGTCCGGCGCTCCGGACGCACCGCGTCGAGACGTCGGTCCGCGCCGCCGGGAAAGGGGCTATCTTCCGCGCGCACCCACGCACACGGAGGGACACCATGCGTCGATTCGTAATCACCCTCGCCGCGCTCGCGGCCACCTCGCTCGCCTGCACGTCGGAGAAGCCGGCGCCGCCGCCGCCGCCCCCGCCCCCGCCGCCCGCCGAGGCCCCGGCCGCCCAGGCCGAGGCAGCC
>DASTGK010000480.1:0-6157 GCA_035719085.1 Anaeromyxobacteraceae bacterium | reverse complement strand
GTAGGCCCGGCGCAGCGCCGCGTCGCCCGGGGCGCTCTCGATGCCGCCGGCGGCGTCCCGCGCCGCGGCGATGTCGCGCCGCAGGTCGCGCAGCTCCTGCAGGTAGCCCCCGAGGATGCCGCGGTGGCGCTGCAGCTCCTCCTCGAGCTCGCCGCGGCCGGCGTCGAGGCCGGCGATCTCGGCGTGGTGCCGCTCGATCCAGGCCGCGGTGCCGGTGATGGCGGCGCCCGCCGCGTCGATCTGGTAGCCGAGCCTGAAGGCGCCGCGGTCCACCTCGTCCACGCGGCGGCGCAGGCGCGAGAGGCGCGCCTCGACCCCCTCCGGCGTCGTCGGCAGGGCCTCGAGCCGCTTGCGGAAGGCGAGCCGCTTCTGCTCGAGCTGCTCGAGCTCGGCGCGGCGCTCCGGGGCGAGCACCTTGCCGGCCGCCGCCGCCGGGGCGGCGACCGCCTCGCCCTGCAGCAGCACGGCGGCGGTCTCGAGCGCGTCGGCCGCGAGCCAGCCGGTCTTCTGCAGCGGCGCCGCGTCGAGGCCGTTGCTGCGCTGCAGCGTCGCCTCGAGCCGCACCGCCACCGCGTTGGCCTCCTCGAGGTCGCGCCGGCCGCCCTCGAGCGCCGCCACCAGATCGAGCGCCCCGCCGACGTCGCGCTGGGCGGTGGCCCACTTCACGGCGATGGGCGGCAGCACCGACGCCACCTCGAAGGAGCGCCCCTGCCGGCCGATGAGCGCGTCGAAGTAGGCGATCGGGTCCTCGCGCATGGTGAGGACCGCGTCGATCTCGTCGCGGACCGGCGCGTAGGCGTTGATCACCTTGTTGAAGGCCTCGGTGGCGGCGGCGTAGTGGCCCAGCCGCAGGTTGAGGTGGCCGGAGAGGATGGTCGCCTCGGGCGCCAGCTGCGCCTCGGGGGCGAGGTCGACGATGGTGTTGGCCGTCTCGAGCGCCTTCTCGTACTCCTTGGCGCGGACGAAGTTCCAGGCCACCTCGTAGAGCGACTGGTCGAAGTTGGGCGAGCCGCGGGGGATGGCCTGGTAGCGGTCGAGCGACTCGGCCCACTTGCCCTGCTCGGCGTAGACGCGGCCGAGCGCCATGAAGCAGAGCTCGCGCACCTCGACCTGGCGGGCCTCCTTGCCCGGCAGCGCGGTGCAGCGCTCGAACCGCTCGGCCGCCCTGGCGAGGTCGTTCACCTCGACCTGCACGGCGCCCTGGAAGTAGGCGGCGGCCAGGTCGAAGGGGGGAGGCACGGCGGCGAAGGCCTCGGTGACGCGGGCCACCCGCTCCGCCGGCGCGAGGTCGGTCCGCTGGTAGACCGCCTTGGCCGCGAGGTAGGCCACCTCGGGCGGCACGCCGCCGGGGGCGCGGCGCGCCTCGGCCACGAGCGCCTCGACGCCGTCGTAGCGGCGCAGCTTGACGCGGCACTCGAGCGCGCCGGTGAGCGCGGCGGCCCGCCACGGCGAGGGCGGCAGCTTCAGCACCTCGTCGTACTGGACGAGCGCGGCGGCGCAGGCGCCCTGGCGGCGGAGCGCGTCGCCGTGGAGCGCGAGCGCCTTCGGGTAGTCGGCGGTGGCGCGCAGCTCGGGCGACTCCACCGCGTCGGAGAGCAGCACGCCGGCGTGCAGCCAGTCGCCGAGCAGGAGCTGGGTCTCGCCCTCGGCGAGCTTGCGCCGGGCCCGGAGCGCGTCCGACTCGTCGGGGCGGCCGTAGGTCTTCTCGACGAGGAGCAGCCGCTCGTCGAGCGTGGCCGCCTCCCGCTCCGCCTGGTCGAGGCGGGCGGCGGCGAGGGTGGGGAGGAGCGCCGCGGCGATCGCGAGCGCCGCGACGCCAAGCCGGCGGTTCCTCACTTCTTGGTGCCTTCCGGCGCGGCCGGTGCGGCGCCCTGCGGGGTGGCCTCTTCGCGCTGGACCTCGACGTCGTAGCGGACGGCGGGCCGGTCCTTGAGCTCGGCGGTGAGGCCGCCCTTCTCGAAGCCGACCACCTTCACGGTCATCGCCTTGCCCGGCTCGGCGTTGAACGTGTACGAGGACTGGACCTTGAACTTGTAGCCCTCGAGGTAGCTGAAGACGCCGTAGCCGTGGCCGCGGTAGGTGAGCTGCACCGAGATCTGGTGGTTGCCCGGGACCACGCGGCCGTTGAAGACCTCGAACTCCTCGCGCTTCTCCAGGTCGCCGTCCACGTCCGACTTGGCGTAGACCGGCGCGCCGTCGAGGGCGTAGGCCACCGACTCCAGGTAGAAGGAGGAGCCCATCTCGTTGCGGTGGACCAGCACCGCCTTGGCGCCGGTGGTGATGTCCCCGCCGATCACCATCTCCTGGAGGTTCATCAGCCGGGCCTTGGTCCGGAAGATCTTCTCCTTGAGATCGGCGACCCGCTCCTCGAGGGTCCGCACCTTGAGGTCATTCTGCTCCTCGGCGCTGAGCGGCGCGGCGGCGTCGGGCGTCGCGGCAGCGTCGGCGGGCGGCGCGGCGGCAGGCGGCGTCTGGGCGAGCGCCAGCGTCGGCACGAGCACCCAGAGGAGAAGGGCCCAGCGGAAGTCTCGAAGCACGTTCACCCTCGCTTCGGGGACGAATTCCCCCACGTAATCAAAGGCAAGGCCGCCCTTATACCATTCGGGGCCTGAGTAGCGTAGCCGATGCCTGTATCTGATGACCCCCCCGAAGGGGCTGCGCTCACCCGCTCTTCTTCAGCTCCGTCAGCACCAGCTTGGCCACCTGCTTCAACGTGTCGAAGACGCCGACGCCGGTGGGGGCGACCGCCTGGAACTCCGGCACGTTACGGGGGTTCAGGAGGCGGCGCAGCTCGTCGACCGTGGCGATGTTGGGCAGGTCGCGCTTGTTGTACTGGACCACGTACGGGATCTTGCTCAGGTCGTAGCCCTGCTCGGCCAGGTTGACGCGAAGGTTCTCGACCGACTCGAGGTTGGCCTCCATGCGCTCGATCTGCGAGTCGGCCACGAAGACGACGCCGTCGACGCCCTTCAGGATCAGCTTCCGGGACGCGTCGTAGAAGACCTGCCCCGGCACCGTGTAGAGGTGGAAGCGGGTCTTGAAGCCCCGGATCTCGCCGAGCGACAGCGGGAGGAAGTCGAAGAAGAGCGTCCGCTCGGTCTCGGTCGCGAGGGAGATCATCTTCCCCTTCGCGTCCGGGTTGGTCTTCGCGTAGACGTACTGGAGGTTCGTCGTCTTCCCGCAGAGACCCGGGCCGTAATAGACGATCTTGCAGTTGATCTCGCGCGAGCTGTAGTTGATGAAGCTCATGTCTACTCGCTGAAGAGATTGTCGATGTCGTCGTCGGTGATCTCGGCGAACGGGCTCGCCGCGCCGGGGGCCGCCTGCTTCGTGGCGAGCGCCTCGAACACCTTGGCGAGCTCCTCGCCCGCCTTCTTCACCCGCAGCCGCACCAGCCCCAGCGAGCTCTTGGCGTCGAAGATGACGACCAGGACCACCCGGCCGCCCACGATGCTCATGTGGAGCGATTCCTTCTCGCCCTCGTGGAACTGGTTGGGGAACTCCTTCTCCCCGATCAGCTTGGCCAGGCCGCCCATGGCCGCCACGTTGCCGGCGGTCAGGGAGGCGAGCGAGGTCGTGTCCAGGTTCTGCGCCTGGCCGCTCGACGCGATGAGCTGCCCGTTCTTGTCGACGAGGAAGACGACCTTGGCGTTCGCGTCGCGCGTCAGCCGGTCGCAGATCCCGGCGATGAGCCGGAACTCCTCCTCGTACATCACCAGGCCGGAATTCATTTTCCGAGGCTCTCCGCGTGGACCCGAGTCAGGGCGAATACCAGGGAACCGCTCCCCTTTCAATCTCCGTCGACTTCACCCAGTGGCGGATAGCTGTAGCCGGTGTAGACGGTGATGGCGCCGCGGTGCTGGCCGCCCTGGCTCCGATGTGCGCCCACGACCACCACCAGGCGGCCGGTCGCCCAGGTGGCGGTGCAGTCGCCGCCGACGCGCTCCGGCCCGCCGGACGGGCAGCGCACCTCGGCCGCGCGGCCGATGGCCTTGGCCATGGCGTCGGCGCGGCTGCGCCAGGCCTCGAGCGCCCCCTTGTCGTCGGCCGAGCCGGGGAGCACCTCGGTGACGGCCGCCGCCCGCCCCTTCCTGAAGGTGACGGTGCAGGAGATGGCCTCGGCCTCGCCGCGCGGGCAGCCGAGGTAGCTCGTGGCGTCCTCGTCGCGCTGGATGAGCGTGGCCCCCTGGAGGCCGAGGGCGAGCTCGACGTCGGTGCGGCGCCGGCCGAGGGGCACGCCCTCCACCACCGGCGGCGTGGCGGCGTCCCACTCGGCCCGCAGCGTGGCCACCGGCGGCTGGAGCTCGGCGTGGCGGGCCACCGCCATGGTCCAGCCCTCCGGCTCCCAGGTGGCGAGCACGTCGCCGGCCTCCGCCGGCCGGCGCGGCGCGCCGAGCCCCTTGGCCACCGCCGACACCAGCGCGTCGGCGTCGGCGGCGGGCGCGTCCTGCTCGGCGGCGTAGAGGCCGGCCGGGCCGAAGAGGAGCCGGCACGGGCCGGCGAGCGGCGCGCCGGGGCAGGCCGAGGCGACGAGCGCGTCGGCGTCGCCGGCGTCCTGCTTGAAGGTCACGCCGGCGTGCTGCAGCGCCGCCTCGACGTCCGGTCGCGCCGCGCCGAACTCGACGCCGAAGGCGGCGGCGCCGGCGGGCGGCTCGAGCCGCCGCAGCGCGCCGGACGACGACGTGGTGGCACAGCCGGCCAGGACGCACACCGCCAGCGCCAGACCCCTCCCCTCACCTCTCATCGATCAGAGCTCCCGGCGGCCGGCCAGCGCGCGCGCCAACGTCGCCTGATCAGCGTATTCGAGGTCGCCGCCCATGGGAACACCTTGCGCGATGCGCGTGAGCTTCAGGCCGAGCGGCTTCAGGAGCTTCTGCAGGTAGAGCGCGGTGGCCTCGCCCTCGACGTCCGGGTTGGTGGCGATGACCACCTCCTCGGCCGGCTCGCGCTCCAGCCGCACCAGGAGCTCGCGGATCTTGAGGTCGGAGGGGCCGACGCCGTCGAGCGGCGAGAGGGCGCCGTGGAGGACGTGGTAGCGGCCGCGGTACTCGCGGGTCCGCTCGATGGCGAGCAGGTCGGGCACGCCCTCCACCACGCAGATGACCCGGCCGTCGCGCCGCGCGTCGGCGCAGATGGCGCACGGGTCCTGCTCGGTGAGGGTCTGGCAGGAGGAGCAGCAGCGGACGTCGCGCACCACGCCCACCACCGCCTCGGCGAGCGCCTGGGCGTAGTCGGCGCCGGCCTCGAGGACGTGGAAGGCGAGCCGCTGGGCCGTCTTCTCGCCGATGCCGGGCAGCCGGGCCAGCTCCTTGACGAGCCGGGCGATGGGGTCGGCGACGGCCACGGCTACCCGGTGATGCCGGGGATGCGGATGCCGCCGGTGGCCTTCTGCAGGTGCTCGTCGGCGGCGGCCCGCGCCTTCTCGGCGGTGGCGTTGAGCGCGGCGGTGAGCAGGTCCTCGAGCATGGCCTGCTCGGCCGGGTCGATGATCTTCGGGTCGAGCGCGAGCTTCACCACCTCGCACTTGCCGTTCATGGTGACCTTGACCAGGCCGCCGCCGCTCTCGCCCTCGACCGTGACGGCGCCGAGCTGCTCGCGCGCGTCGGCCATGGCCTTCTCGAGCTTCTTCGCCTGCTTCATCAGGTACTGGATGTCCATGGTGCCTAGAGCTCCTCGATCTTGGTGCTGCCCTCCAGGATGCGCGCGGCCTCCTGGATGTTCGGGTGGGCGCGCGCCGCGTCGCGGACGCGGGCGCTGCGGGCCAGCTTCTCGGCCGCGTCGGCGGCGGCGATGGAGACCGGCGCCGCCTCGCCCGCGGCGGCCGGCTCGACGGCGGCCCCGAGCTTCAGCTCGAGCCGGGTGGGCCGGCCGAAGGAGCGGGCGAAGACCGCCTCGATGTCGGCGCGGCGGCGCTCGGTGGCGGTGGCCATGATGCCGGGCGGCAGCTGGATGCCCACCTCGCCCTCGCGGATCCAGAGGAGCGTGGCCTGCTTCAAGGCCGGCGCCGCGAGCGGCGTCACCTTCTCCACCTCCTCGACGACGGCGCGCCAGCGATCGCCCACCGGGGCGGCGGGATCGACGGCGGGCGCGGCGTTCGGCTCCCTCTCCCCAACCGGGGGAGCGGCGATCTTCTGCTCCCTCTCCCCCACCGGGGGAG
>DASTGK010000479.1:0-2140 GCA_035719085.1 Anaeromyxobacteraceae bacterium | reverse complement strand
CGCTCCTCCACCTGGCGGCCGGCATCGACGAGCCGGACGCCGGCGAGGTGCGGCTCCTCGGGCGGCCGCTCGCGGCCCTCTCCGACCGGGAGCGGACGCTCGCCCGCCGCGACCTCGTGGGCGTGGTCTTCCAGTTCTTCCACCTGCTCGGCCACCTCACGGTGCTCGAGAACGTGCTCGTGCCGGCGCTCGTCGCCGGTGACCCGCCGGCCGAGGCCGAGGCGCGGGCGCTCGACCTGCTCGCCCGGGCCGGGCTCGCTGGCCGCGAGGGGGACGCGGTGGCGCGCCTCTCCGGCGGCGAGCAGCAGCGGGTGGCGCTCTGCCGGGCGCTGCAGCGCCGGCCGCGGCTCCTCCTCGCCGACGAGCCGACCGGCAACCTGGACGACGCCTCGGGCGAGCAGGTGGCGGCGCTGCTCTTCGGCCTGGCGCGGGAGGAGGGGAGCGCGCTCCTCGTCGTCACCCACGCGCCGGAGCTGGCGGCGCGGGCCGACCGGACCTGGCGGCTCCACGCCGGCCGCCTGGTGGCCGGGTGATGCGCCGCTGGCTCGCCGCCGCCGTCGCCCGGGAGCTGCGCACGGCGCGGGCCCTCTTCCTGCTCACGGCCGCCGGCGTGGCGCTCGGCGTCGCCGCGGTCCTCTCCATCCAGCTCCTCAACGGCTCGGCGCTCGGCGCCTTCGAGGGCACGGTGCGCGCCGTCTCGGGCGACGCCGACCTGACCGTGCTCGGCGTGGCGGGCCACCTGCCCGAGACCGTGCTGCCGGAGGTGCTGGAGACGGCCGGCGTGGCCGAGGCGACGCCGCTCTACCGCGTCGAGGTGGCGCTCGACGGGCGCCCCGGCCCGGGGCTCGAGGTGGTCGGCGTCGACCTGCTCGCTCCGCCGCGGCTGCCGCTCGCGCTCCCGGCGGGCGGCGTGGCGGCGGCGCTCGGCACGCCGGGCTGGGTGGCGGTGACGCCGGCGCTCGCCGCCGAGGAGGGGTGGCGGGTCGGCGACCAGGTGCCGGTGACGAGCGGCTCGCGCCGGGTGGTGCTGCGGATCGGCGCGCTCGTCGACTTCCAGAGGGCGGCGCCGCTCGCCTCGCGCCGGCTCGCGGTCATGGACCTGGCCCAGGCGCAGGGGCTGCTCGGCGCGCCGGGGCGGCTCCACCAGATCGACGTGCGAGCGGCCCCGGGCGCGGCGGTGGCCCGCCTGGCGGAGCGGCTCGCCCTGCGGCTCGGCGAGCGGGCCCGCGTCGCCACGCCGGAGCAGCGGACCGTCGAGGCGGCCGGGCTGCTCGCCGCCTTCCGGCTCAACCTGACGGCCCTCTCGCTCGTGTCGCTGCTCGTCGGCGGCTTCCTGGTGCTGGCCGCGACGCGCGCCTCGCTCACCCGCCGCCGCGAGGAGCTCGGCATCCTGCGGACCGTCGGGGCGACGCGGGGGCAGGTGGTGCGGCTCGTCCTCGGCGAGGCGGCGCTCCTCGGCCTCGCCGGCACCGCCGCCGGCATCCCGCTCGGCTGGGCGGCGGCGCGGGCCAGCGTCGGCGCCGTCTCGGGGACCCTCCGCACCGTCTACCTGCTGGAGGGGATCGACCGGGTGGCGCTCGGCCCCGGGCTCGTGGCGCTCGCGGTCGCCACCGGGCTGGGCGGGGCGCTGCTCGGCGCGCTCCTGCCGGCGCTCGACGCCAGCCGGCGCGACCCGAAGGCGCTGCTCTCGCCCATCACGCTCACCGAGGGGAGCGCGCGGCGGGCCGGGGGGCTCGCGGCGGGCGGCCTCGTCGCCCTCCTCGCGACGCTCCTCCTCGAGGCGGCGCTCGGCGGCCGGTGGCGCCCCTCCGGCTTCGTGGTGGCGCTCGGCGTGGTCACCGCGGTGCCGCTCGCCGCGCCGCTGGCGCTCCGCGGGACCGGCCGGCTGCCGCGCCCGCGCCGGCTCGGCGCCCTCCACGGCGTGCGCACGCTCTCGGCCCGGCTTCCCGCCACCGCGCTCGCCGCCGGGGCGCTCGCCGTGGCGGTGTCGATGCTGGCCGGCGTCACCGTCATGGTCTCGAGCTTCCGCGAGACGGTGGCCGGCTGGCTCGACCAGACGCTCCACGCCGACGTCTACGTGACCACCCCCTCCTGGCGGCGGGCGCGGGCCGAGGCGACGCTCGACCCGGCCGTGGTGGCG
>DASTGK010000478.1:0-3973 GCA_035719085.1 Anaeromyxobacteraceae bacterium | reverse complement strand
TCGTCGCCTTGACGCTGTCGCCGGCCGGGAGCGAAGAGCCGGACGAGAGGTCGTGGGCCGAGTTCCGGATGCCGGTCGGCTCGGTGTAGGCGGACGCGGCGAGCGGCAGCGCGGCGGCGGCGAGGACTGCGAGGAGACGGGTCGGCTTCATCGTGTTCGACCTCCAGCCGGGCGGGCGCCAGGCGGAACTGCCAGCGGGCACCATTGCCCGCGCTTGTGTCCCGCGCGCCGTGCCTCTCGGCCTTCGGCGTGCGGTTCGGCTCGCTCCGGACGACGGGTCCGGCTTACGAACCAAGAAACCTGCTCGGGTGCGGCATTAAGCAGGAGCCATGCCAGGTCAGTGCGCTGAAACCACTACAGAAAATATCCGACTTGACGCTGCGGCTGTGGGCCTCGCCCCAGGCTGGGCGAATTGCCCCACTCACTTGTTGTGGCAGGACCGGCAGAGGGCGTCCGAGGCGGTCCCCTCGACGCGCAGGAAGTTGGCGAGCCCGTACTTGCCGTGCGGGTCGTGGCAGGTGTTGCACTCGATCCCGACGTTGGTGGTGCCGTTCGGCGCGTTGGGGATGAGGTTGATCCTGGTGCCGTTGAGCGGCGCGCCGGTCGCCTGCGTGCAGACGCCGGTCGGCGAGGCGCAGCCGCCCACCTGGACCTTCCAGTAGCCGCCCGGGAGGTTGTTGACCGACGCGGAGGGGACGCCGCTGTTGACGCCGTTGTAGCCGGTCTGCCCGGCGTACGGGATGCCGATGGGGTGGTTGGAGCTGAGGTTGCCCCCGGCGCCGACGAGATCCCGCGCCTCGATGATCCGACCCGAAGAGTCCAGCTTGTTGGCCACGGTCGCCATGAGGATGGTGCCGCCGACGCCGCCGCCGATGTTGTTGACCGCGCCGACCGAGACGGTGCCGTCGTGGCAGCCGAGGCAGATCTTGGAGCTGTAGCGCAGGTTGCCGGTCGGGAGGAGCGTGCCCGAGGAGGTGGTGGTGGCGCCGCCCCAGTTCCAGACGGCGTTGGCCGTCTGCTGGTGGTTCCAGACGAGGTCGGTGGCCTGCGCCTTGTGCGGCGCGTGGCAGAACTTGCAGATCTCGTTCTCGGCAGTCGCCTTGACGCCGCTGGCGATGGTGCTCGACTTGCTCAGGTCGTGGGCGGTGTTGCGGATGCCCTGCGCCGCACCGGCGGCCGGCCAGAGGGCCAGGGCCGCGGCCAGCGCCGCCGCGCCGATCCAGGGAAGACGCACCGCGGCGCCCCGCTCAGTAGCCGAGGTTGTCATGGTTCTTGCCGTGGCAGGAGAGGGCGCACGAGCCGGAGCGAGCCCCGGAGGTGGTGTACTGGCGGAAGCCGCGCGCGTTCGGGGAGACGATCGAGACGTCGAAGTCGATCAGGTGGGCGTTGTTGACCGGGTTGCCGGCCTGGGCCGAGACGCCGTGGGCCGAGTGGCAGGCGGCGCAGGAGGCCGGCCCGAGCGCGGTGGTCAGGTGGAGCTGGTGGAGCCCCTGCCGCGGCGCGCCCGGCGTTGGCGAGGTGCGGCTGAAGTTGGAGCCGCCGGAGAGGAGCGTGGCCCGGTCGTGGCACTTGTAGCAGAGGGCGTACGTGGCGGCGCTCTCGCCGATCCGGTCGATGGTCGAGTAGCTCCGCTCGAGCAGGTGGGGGTAGGTGGAGCCGTGCGGCCCGCGCGGCGCGCCGGCGCCGAGCGCCTGGGCGTCGGAGGCGTGGCAGTCGCCGCAGTAGATGATGCTCGAGGTGGAGTAGGGGGGCAGGAGCCCGGGGATGGAGCCTCCCCTGCCGGGGCCGAGCACCGGGTGCGAGGAGGCGGCGTCGGCGCCGAAGACGCGCCGCAGGTTCACGTCGGTGACGGCCCGGCGCACCGTCTCGATGCCCGTGGGGCCGCGCGCCTGCGGCTGGTTGGCGCTGTCGGCGTGGCACTTGAAGCAGACCTCGTACTCGTAGTTGACCGGCTGCACCCGGAGGCCGTTCCGGTCGATGCCCCAGGCGCCGGCCAGCGGGCCGGTGGCGCGCGGCGCCAGGGCCGGGCGGGCGAGGGCCGAGTGCGGGTCGTGGCAGTCGACGCAGGCCACGTGGCGCCGCTGCGAGAGCAGGTTCTCCGGCAGGCGCGCCGTGGCGCTGGTCGGCCCCTCGCCCGGGTCGTGGCCGGTCGGGCCGCCGGCCATCGAGTGGGCGTAGGGCTTGCGCACCTCGGTGGCGACGTCGAGCCTGGCGATGCGCCCGTCGTGGCAGCCGAGGCAGACCGAGTCCTCGCTCGCCCCCTTGTCGACCTTGAGCAGGGGAACTGCGCCGGCGCCGTGCGACACGTGGCACGAGGCGCAGGCGTTCTCGCCGACGGTCGGGTAGAGCGAGGCGTAGCCGGGCACGCGGGTGCTGGCGAGCGACGCCTGGTGGGCCGAGGGGTTGGCCTGCCAGCCGGGCAGGGTGTGGCAGGTGGTGCAGAGGGCGCCGTTGCGGCTCGAGCCGACCAGGAAGTTCTTCTCGACCGGGTCGGTGTCCTCGGAGTGCGGGTCGTGGCAGGAGGTGCACTGCACCTGGCCGCTCTTGTCGAGCTGGGCCGCCTCGTCGGCGAGGGGGCGGCGGGTGGCGGCGGTCGGCGTCGCCGCGATCGAGACCGGGTGGGTGCTGGTCAGGTCGAAGCCGAAGCTGCCCTGCGCGCTGGTCAGCTTGCCCGAGCTGCCGGCGGCCATGGGGATCCGCTTCGTGGCGGTGTCGCCCACGGCGATGGTGCCGTCGTGGCACGAGAGGCAGGTGCGCGTGGCGCCGGTGGGGCCCGCCGACGGCCGGGCGACCATGGTCGAGCTGCGGTAGGTCTGGTACTGGGCGGCGCTGTCGGGCCGGTTCTTGCCGCCCGGCTTCCCGGAGTGGGCGGCGTGGCAGAAGATGCAGGCGCGCCGCTCGTCCTGCGCGCGGAGCGGCCCCTTGCCGCTGACCGAGAGGTTGTGCTTGCCCTGGGAGACGGTGCTGCCGCTGGGCGCGGCGGAGGCGCTCGTCGCAGCGAGCAGGCCGAGGACGAGGAGGCGCTTCATGACTGGTCTCCGAGCAGCTCGTAGATCTGGACGCGCCCGTTGAGCGCGTCGGCGACGAAGAGCCGATCGCGCCGGACGGCGAGGCCGGCCGGCATCTGGAGCTCGCCGGGGCCGGCGCCGGGCTGGCCGAGCGCGTAGAGCGGCGTCCCCTCGGCGGTGAAGACGGTGACGAGGTCGGTCTCGGCGTCGCTCACGTAGACGCGGCCGTCCTCGCCGGCGGCGATCCCCTTGGGCCGGACGAAGCCACCCAGCGCCTCGCCGGGGCCGCCGAAGCTGCCGAGCCAGGTGCCGTCCGGGGCGAAGCGGGCGACGCGGAAGTTGAGGGCGTCCACCACCAGGAGCGAGCCGTCCGGCGCGGCGGCGATGGCGCTCGGGAAGTTGAGCTGGCCGGCCTCGGCGCCCCGGCCGCCGAAGCGGGCCGCCTCGGCGCCGTCGGCCGAGAGGACCACCACCTGGTGGCGGGGCGGGTCGGTGACGAAGATGCGGCTGGCGGAGAGGGCCACGCCGGTGGGGCGCTCCAGCCGCCCCTCGCCGAGGGCGGCGCAGGCGCCCTGCCGAGGGACGCGGACCACCACGGCAGCGCTCGAGTCGGCGACGAAGCGGGTGCCGTCGGCGGCGACCGCGATCGCGCTCGGCGCCTGCCAGGTGCGGGCCGGGCAGGTGAGCGGTTCGCTCCGGCCGCCCTGCCAGTCGACGCGCAGGACCCGGTGGCCCTCGGGATCGGCGACGAGGAGCCCCTCACCCTCGGCGGCGACGCCGAAGGGGCGGGTGAGGACGGTGGACGGCTCGCGGCGTTCGGAGGAGGCGCCGATGAGCGCCTCCCAGGCGCGCTGCAGCCAGGAAGGGCGCTCCAGCGCCTGGCCGGCGGGCGGGAACTCGGCCAGCCAGCGGGCGCGCGGGCGCTCGGGCGCCGCCGGCCAGGCGGGCGCGTCGGCCGCGGCGAC
>DASTGK010000477.1:0-2635 GCA_035719085.1 Anaeromyxobacteraceae bacterium | reverse complement strand
GTGAGCGGCGCCCGCCGGGGGCTCGCCCTCCTCGCGGCCGCGTCCGCGCTCGCCGGCTGCCACCCGCGCCGCCCGCCGCCCGACCTCTCGGCCGATCCGGCGGAGCTGCTCGCCGCGGTGCGCGCCGCGCAGGACAGGGTGCGGACGGTGGAGGGGCGGGCGCGCGTCGGCGTCGACGGCCCGGACGGCGGCGGCTCGACCGACCAGTTCCTCGCGGCCGAGAAGCCGGGGCGCGTCCGCGTCGAGGCCTACGACTTCTTCGGCAACGTGGCGGCGGTGCTGGCGGTCGACGGCGGCGCGCTGGCGCTCTACGACGCCCGCGAGAAGGTCTTCTACCGGGGCGCGGCCACGGCGCGGAACGTGGCGCGGCTCGTGCCGGTGGCCATCTCGCCGGCCGACCTGGCGACGCTGCTCGGCGGCTCGGCGCCGCTCCTCGACGGCGAGCCGGTCTCGGCCGAGCCGGGCGACGGCGTCATGGTGCTGACGCTGCGGCGCGGCGACCTGGTGCAGCGGCTCGACGTCGGGGCCGGGGCGGCCATCCTCGCCTCGCGGGTGCGCCGCGTCGGCCCAGACGGCCGCGAGGCGCCCGCCGGCCTCGACGCCGCCTTCTCGGTCCACCGCACCAGCGGCGGCGCCCGCGTCCCCACCGACGTCTCGGCGCGCGCCGCGTCGGCCCGCGTCGAGCTCGCCCTCCACTGGCGCGAGCGCCAGGTCAACCAGCCGGTCGACCCGGACCTGTTCCACCTCGATCCGCCCAAGGGGGCGCGCGTCGTGGATCTCGACCCGCCCGCCCCTTAGGATCACCCCACCTCGCCGTCGCGGAGCCCCTCCTTGGACCAGAACCTGCTCGCCCTGCTCAAGTCGAACGTGTCGCTCTGGGTCATCGGCGCCTGCTCGGTGATCGTGGTCGCCGCCGCGCTCGAGCGGGTCATCGCCCTGTGGGGCTTCTCGGGCAAGGCGCGGGCCGTGGCCGACGCGGTGGGGCGCGCCCTCTTCCGCGGCGACCTGGAGGACGCGCGCGCCCAGTGCGAGCGCTCCACCTCGCTCGCGGCCGACGTCTTCCTGGCGGCGCTCGTCGCCCTCGCCCCCCGCGCCGCGGCGCTCGCCGGCCGGCCGGCGCCCGAGGCCGGGCCGGAGAAGATCGTCGCCGCCGTGGAGCGGGAGCGGCAGCGGACCGCGCTGCGCATCCGGCGCGGCCTCTGGATCCTGGCCACCGTCGGCGCCACCGCCCCCTTCATCGGCCTCTTCGGCACCGTGGTCGGCATCATGAACGCCTTCCAGCAGATGGCGCAGACCGGGCAGGGCGGCTTCGCGGTGGTGGCCGCCGGCATCTCCGAGGCGCTGGTGACGACCGCCGCCGGCATCGCCGTCGCCGTCCTGGCGGTGGTGCTCTACAACGTGCTCAACACCCACGCGCAGAAGCTGGCGCTGCAGCTGCGGCTCCTCACCGAGGAGTACCTGGAGCTGGTGAAGGAGCTGCTGCCGTCGCTGCGCGGCGGCGCCGGGCGCGCCGCGGGCGGGGAGGGCTAGGCCGTGGCCATGGGCGGCCCCGGCGGCAACGGCGACGAGCTGGAGGGCGACGGCGGGCTCTTCGCCGACATCAACATCACGCCGCTCACCGACATCTTCCTCGTCCTGCTCATCATCTTCATGGTGACGACCACGGCCATCGCCGAGTCGGCCGCCGACAAGGGCGGCTTCAAGGTGAGCCTGCCCAAGAGCGGCAAGGGGGACGCCCCGGCGGCGCGCGACCTCTCCATCGCCATCCTGGCCGACGGCCGCACCGTGGTGGGCGGCAAGGTGGTGGAGGAGGCGGAGCTGCGCGGCCTGCTCCACGCGGCCCATGAGCGGAACCCCGACACGCTGGTGCTGGTGCAGGCCGACGAGGGGGTGGTCCACGGCCGCGTGGTGGCGGTGATGGACCTGGCGCGCCGGACCGGGCTGACGCGGCTCGCCATCGCCACGCGGGCCGAGGGGAACTGATCCTCACGGGACTCGCCGTGCAGGTCGCACGGGGCGATATCGCGCGCTGTCCCGCGGTGACGTGACCGGTCCAGCCTCTCGACCGGGCGGTGGGGCGGCAGTAGCATCGCCGCGAATGTCCGTGAAGAAACGACTCGGCGAGCTCCTGCTCGAGGCCGGCGCCATCGACGAGGCGATGCTCCAGTCGGCGCTGGGTCACCAGCGGCGCTGGGGCGGCCGCCTGGGCCAGGCCCTGCTCGACCTCAAGCTCGTGCCCGAGGCGACCGTGGTCGAGGCGCTCTCGCGCAGCCTCGGCTTCGAGGTGGCGCGGCTCGGCGAGCTCGAGCCCTACGCGCTCGACCAGGCCAAGCGGCTCGTCGGGCGCGACTTCGCGGCGCGCAACAACGTCTTCCCCATGGCGGCCGACACCTCGACGGTGACGGTGGCCATGTCCGACCCGACCAACCTGGCGCTCGTCGACGAGCTGCGCTTCCGCACCGGGCGGCGCGTCAAGGTCTGCATTGGCGGCGACCGCGCCATCGCCGAGGCGATCCGGACGCACTACCCGACCGAGAGCGCGGTGCGCCCGTCCATCTCGCTCGACCTCGAGAACACCGGCGAGGGGCTGACGCTCGCCGAGCCGTTCGAGGGGGGCTCGACCGAGGCGATGCAC
>DASTGK010000476.1:0-19055 GCA_035719085.1 Anaeromyxobacteraceae bacterium | reverse complement strand
GACGACGGCGAGCTGCTCATCCGCGGCTGCTACGTCTCGCCCGGCTACCTCGACCCCGGGCCGGAGGAGGCCGGGGCCCACGACGCCGACGGCTGGTTCCACACCGGCGACCTCGTGACCGTCGAGGAGGGCCACTACCGGATCGTCGGGCGCAAGAAGGAGATCTACAAGAACCGCGCCGGCCAGACGATCGCGCCGCAGCGGGTGGAGAACCTCTTCCGCGACTTCGAGGCGGTGGCCCAGGCCTTCCTGGTCGGCGATCACCGCGAGTACAACACGCTGCTCGTCTGGCCGAGCTACGACAAGGACCCGACGCTGCGCACCCGGCCGGCCGGCGAGGTGCGCGAGCTGCTCTCCTCCCTGGTGGCGAGCGCCAACCGCTTCCTCGCCCCCTTCGAGCGGGTGGTCGCCTTCCAGGTGCTGCCGCGCGCCCTCGACGGCGAGCACGGCGAGCTGACCCACAAGCTCACCTTCAAGCGCGAGGCCGTCGAGGCCAACTGGAAGGACCTGATCGAGAAGATGTACGAGCAGAAGCACCTGGCGCTGGCCGTCGACGGCAGCTTCCTGCGCATCCCGAACTGGGTGCTGCGGGAGATCGGCGTGCTGCAGCACGAGGTGGCGCTCCGCGACGGGGCGCTGGTGGCGGGCGACCGGGTGCTGCCGGTCGGCGCCGATCCGGCGGCGCCGGGCGCCATGCGGCTCGGCGACCTGGCCTACGTGGCCGACTCGGCCATCTACGACCTGGGCGCGCTCCTCGCCCGCCCGGCCCTCTGGCTCGGCAACGAGGCGCTGCGCCGCTTCCTCGGCGAGGAGGCCTTCCTCTCGCTGGTCGGGCGCCGGCGCAAGGGCGGCGGCGACCTGAAGCTCGACCCGCGCCTCTGGACGCCCCCGCCGGCCGAGCGCCAGCGCGAGCTGCTCGACGTGGTCGAGGCGAACGAGGTGACCTTCACCTCGATCCACGCCGCCGGCGAGCTGCTGCGGGCCGAGCGGCCCGAGGCCCGGCGCGCCATCAGCCACCTGCACATCGGCCTGGCCGCCGCCGCCAGCGAGCAGGCGGCCCTGTGCCGGGCGCTGCTGCGCCGCGCCGCCGACGCGCCCGACGAGGACGTGCGCCGCCGCGCCTTCCGCGTCCTCCTGCCCAACGAGGAGCCGGCCCAGACGCTCGCCACGCTGCGCCTCTTCCTCGACCGCATGGGCGCCATGGCGCTGCGCGACGAGGACCTCGCCGACCTGGGGGAGCGCGGCCTGACCGACCCGCAGGTGCGGCTCCTGCTCGCCTACCTCTCCTCCGACCGGGCCAACGGCCCGCTCGCCGACCTCTCCGACCGCAAGCTGCTCGTCGGCGTCATGCGGCTCCTCACCGCCACCGCCATCGCCCACCCGAGCTGGTTCGCCCCGGTGCGCGTGCCGCTGGCCCGGCTCACGCTCCACGAGGACGCCGCCATCGCCGCCCGCGCCGGCGAGGAGTTCGACCGGCTGCGCCGCGGCTTCTCCAACTGGATCGGCCCCAACCTGCGGCTCGCCATCGACCCGCAGAGCGGCAACGAGTACGGCTGGAGCGACGTCGTCGTCTTCGAGCCCTCGGTGGCCGAGGCGGCGCGGCCGGTGCTCCTGCAGGCCATCGCCGACGCGACGCTGGTGCGCGCCTCGGTCTTCCTGCTCGGGCGCGGCGTGCTCCTCTCGCTCGCCGACCTGCCGCCGGGCGGCGCCACCGTGGGGCTCCTCGGCCGCCAGCACGGCAAGGCGGTCTACCGGCTCTCGCTCCACACCCGCTCGCGCGAGGTCTTCGACGTCGCCATCAACGTGGCCGAGGACCTCTCCTTCGCCGAGCTGCGCCAGGAGGTGAACTGGCTGCTGGCCGCCGGCGCGCCGCCGCCGCTCGTCGAGCAGTTCGGCGGCTACTTCGGCGAGTTGGGCATCTTCACCGAGGAGTTCATCCCTGGCGACGACGTGGAGCGCCAGGTGGCGCGCCTGCTGCGCCAGGGCGAGGGGAAGCGGCTCGAGCTGCTCTGGCCCTTCGTGGGCTGGACCGCGCTCGAGTGCCACGTCCGCTTCTGGGACCGGGCCGGCCGCCGGCTGGCGCTGCGCGACCCCTCCCCCGCCGCCTTCATCGTCCCCTCGCACGACTACCAGACCGGCTCGCGCCTCGTCTCCATCTCCGATCGCTCGCCCTGCGAGTCGCTCGACGAGGTGCTCGACCGCTTCCAGGAGAGCTTCCTCGACCGGGTGGCCCGGACGCGCCCCGAGCTCGGCGGCAAGGTGACCGACGAGATGATCCTCTCGGCGGTGGTCGAGGCGCTCGGCCCGGAGCGCGCCGTGCCGGTGCTGGAGGAGGCGGCCACCGGGAAGCGCGCCATCGCCGTCTCCAGCTTCCTCGACCGGCTGCGGGTGGAGGGGCCGACGCCGCAGCGCGTCTTCTTCGCCGGGCGGCGCTTCAAGCGCTGGCTGGAGGTCAACCCGCAGGCCACGCCGGAGGCGCAGGTGAAGCACCTCGGCGAGCTCTGGGGCACCTACCGGCTGGGCGAGCTGGAGCAGTCCTGGCCCGACACCCGCATCCGCTTCTTCCGGCGCACCGTCTTCGCCGACGCCCGGCCGGAGCTGGGGTCGGCGCTCGACCGGCTCATGCAGCGGGTGCGGGCCCTGCCGCCCGGCGGGCTCGACCTCGCCGAGCAGGTGGCCGCCCTGCGCACGGCGGTCAAGTCGACCGAGGCCGAGGACTTCCTGCTGGCGCGCATGACCTACCGCTACCTCGGGCCGTCGGAGGAGGTGGCGCTCATCTCCATGCCGCACGCCGGCCACGTCACCGCCGAGGTGGTGGTGGCCCTCACCGACGAGGAGGGCGGCCGCTACGCGGTGCGCGGGCCGGTCTCGCCGCGCGAGGTGGCGCGGCTGCTCAACCTCTTCCACGACTCCAACCTGCAGGTCACCTTCGCCACCGAGCACGAGTTCCTGCTGGCGCTCGACGCCAAGGAGACGGTCATCGGCGGCGTCTTCTACAAGCCGGCCGGCCCGGAGCGGGTGCACATGGAGAAGCTGGTGGTGTCGCGCAAGCAGCGCGGCAAGGGCGTGGCCGACGGCCTGATGCGCGAGTACTTCCGGCGCCTCAAGGCCCGCGGCGTCAAGGCGGTGGAGACCGGCTACTTCCAGCCCGAATACCTGAAGCGCTTCGGCTTCCGCACCGACCCCACCTCCGGCGGCCTGGTGCGCGACTTCGCGCCCGAGGACACCTTCACGTGGTGACGAGGACCCGCTGATCCCATGGCGACGCACACCTTCAAGCTCATCGACACCACGCTCCGCGAGGGGGAGCAGTTCGCCCGCGCCTCCTTCCGGACCGAGGACAAGCTCGAGATCGCGCGTGCCCTCGACACCTTCGGCGTGGAGTACGTCGAGGTCACCTCCCCGGCCGCCTCGCCCCAGTCGCAGAAGGACGCCGCCGCCATCGTCAAGCTCGGCCTGGGCGCGCGGGTCATCAGCCACAGCCGCTGCGTCCTCGACGACGTGAAGGCGGCGGTCGACTCGGGCGTGCGCGGCCTCGGCCTCCTCTTCGCCACCAGCCGCATCCTGCGCGAGTCGTCCCACGGCAAGTCGATCCAGCAGATCATCGACGCCATGGGGCCGCCCATCGAGTACGCGCTCCAGGCCGGCCTGGAGGTCCGCTTCAGCGCCGAGGACACCTTCCGCTCCGAGACGGCCGACCTGCTGGCCGTCTACCAGGCGGCCGAACGGCTCGGCGTCCACCGGGTGGGCCTGGCCGACACCGTCGGCATCGCCACGCCGCGCCAGGTCTTCGTGCTGGTGCGCGAGATCCGGCGCGCCGTCGGCTGCGACATCGGCTTCCACGGCCACAACGACACCGGCTGCGCCATCGCCAACGCCTTCGAGGCCATCGGCGCCGGCGCCACCCACGTCGACGTCTCGGTGCTCGGCATCGGCGAGCGGGTCGGCATCACGCCGCTCGGCGGCTTCATCGCCCGCATGTTCTCGGTCGACCCGCAGGGCGTGGCCGAGAAGTACCGGCTCGGCCAGCTCAAGGAGTTGGAGCGGCTGGTGGCCCGGGTCACCGGGGTGGAGATCCCCTTCAACAACTACGTCACCGGCGAGACGGCCTACAGCCACAAGGCCGGCATGCACCTCAAGGCGATGATGGCCAACCCCGGCTCCTACGAGATCATCCCGCCGGAGGCCTTCGGCCTCAACCGCAAGCTCATCATCGGCTCGCGCCTCACCGGCCGGGCCGCCATCGCCTACCGGGCGCGCGAGATGGGGATCACCTTCGGCGAGCGCGAGCTGAAGGAGATCACCCGGCGCATCAAGGAGCTGGCCGACGCCGGCGAGCTCTCCGAGGAGCAGATCGACAAGGTGCTGCGCGAGTGGGTGACCGCGTGAGCCTGGCCCGCCCCTCCACGCCCCCGGGACGCCCGTGAAGCACCGCCTCCTCCTCCTCGCCGCCGCGGTCCTCTGGTCCACCGGCGGCGCCGCCATCAAGGTGAGCGGCCTCGACGCCTGGCAGCTGGCCGGCGGCCGCTCGCTCATCGCCGGCCTGGTCCTCCTGGCGCTCGTCCCGGCCACCCGCCGGCGCCCCACCCGGCTCTCGCTCGGCGTGGCGGTGGCCTACGTCTTCACGGTGGTGCTCTACGTCCTCGCCACCAAGCTCACCACCGCCGCCAACGCCATCTTCATCCAGGACACGGCGCCGCTCTGGGTGCTGCTCCTCTCGCCCCTGCTCCTCCGCGAGCGCCCCACCCGCGGCGAGCTGCTCTCGGTGCCGGTCTTCGCGGCCGGCCTCGGCCTGTTCTTCCTCGACCAGCTCTCGCCCGGCCAGGTCGCCGGCAACCTGGTGGCGCTCGCCTCGGGCGTCGCCTTCGGCCTCTCCATCCTCGGGCTGCGCCGGCTCGGCGACGGCGGGCCGGCGGCGCTGGTGCTCGGCAACCTGCTGGCGGCGGCGGTCACCCTGCCCCACTGGCCGGCCGGGCCGGCGGCGACGCCGGTCGACCTCGCCATCCTGGCCTACCTCGGGATCTTCCAGCTCGGCCTCGCCTACCTCTGCTTCTCGCTCGGCGTGCAGGGCACGCCGGCGGTCGAGGCCTCGCTCCTCATCCTGCTCGAGCCGGTGCTCAACCCGGTCTGGACCTTCCTCTTCGCCGGGGAGCGGCCCGGCCCCTGGGCCGTGGCGGGCGGCGCGGTCATCCTGGCGGCCACCGCCTGGCGCACCGTGCAGCCGGTGCTGGCGGAGCGGCTGGTCAGGCCGACGACTTGAGCCGGCCGCGCGGCTCGTCGCGGAAGAAGGCCTCCACCTCGTCCTTGCGCTGCATGGTGTCGGCGTAGCCGAGCTCCATCGCCCGGGCCACGTAGACCGGCTCGAAGGCCAGGTAGGAGAGCAGGTCGGAGCCCGAGTCCTCGGTGGCGCCGATGCCCTTCAGCAGGTAGCGGAGCATGGCCGGGAAGCGCGCGTACTCGTCGGCCGCCAGCTTGCCCAGGTCGCAGGAGGGGCGCAGCGCCAGCACCGGCATGGGCCGCAGGTCGAGCTCGCGCCGGGCCAGCGTCTCGCTCGGCACGTAGGCGAGCGTCCGGTTGATCCGCTCCAGCCGCTCCAGGTCCGTGTCGAGCGAGTCGAGGAAGACGGCGTTGAGGAGGACGCCGGCGATCTGCGAGAGCGGCAGGGCCCCCTCGGCGGGCAGGTCCGAGCTGCCCGGGGTGTCGCGCGGGTGGCGCACGCTGATGGCCAGGATCCGGTCGGCGCCCATGTGGATGGCCGGGCTCATCGGGTAGACGAGCCGGACGCAGCCGTCGCCGTAGAAGGCCTCGCCCACGCGCACCGGCGGGAAGAAGACCGGGATGGCGGCCGAGGCCATGACGTGCTCGACGGTGAGCCGCGCCCGCAGCCCCTCGCGGTCGGTGCGGCGCCAGGTCTTGATCTCGTCGCAGCCCTCGAACCAGGTCACGCCGGCGCCGCTCTGGTAGCTCGTGGCCGAGACGGCCACGCCGCGCAGCCGGCCGCTCCGCAGGTGGCGGCGCATGCGGGCGAGCGGCAGCCGGTCGGTGAGGAGCCTCCGCAGCGGCGTCGAGTCGAGCAGGTAGTTGATGCTGTTGCCGCCGAGCAGGCCGCCGCCCGAGAGGTCGCGGATCCAGCGGCCGCCGATGGTGGCGAGCTTGAGCGCCCCGGTGCGGAAGATCTGGTCGGGCGTGAGGGCGGCCCAGGTCTGGCGCAGCGCCTCGACGCCGACGCCGAAGTCGTGGGCGGCGCAGGCCAGCACCACGCCGTTGATGGCGCCGGCCGAGATGCCGGCCACCACCGGGAACGGCAGCGGCCCCTTCGGCAGGATCTCGGCGACGGCCCGGAGCGCGCCGACCTGGTAGGCGGCCCGCGCCCCGCCGCCCGTCAAGACCAGTCCGATGCGCTCCGTGGCCACGATGTCGGATCTAGCGCAGGGCGGCCAGCGCGGCCTTCACGTCGGGGACGGCCAGGTAGAGGTTCACCTTGCGGCCCGTCCCGGAGCAGCCGACGTAGGCGTACTGGACGTTGATCCCCTTCACGGCCAGCTTCTCGGTGACGGCGCCGAGCGCGCCCGGCTTGTCGGCGGCGGTCACCTCGACGACGTCGTCCTCGGTGAGGGCCCAGCCGTGGGCCGCCAGCACCTTCTTGGCGATCGCCGGCTTGTCGACGACCATGCGGATGAACCCCCGCCCGTCCATGGCCGAGGCCATGAGCGCCCGGATGCTCACCTTCTTCTCGCCGAGGGCGCTGGTGACCTGCGCCAGCATCCCGGGACGGTCCTCGACCCACGCGGAGAGCTGCTTGGCCCTGGGCATTCACCCTCCTCCTGGCGGCCGGCGGTCGGGCGCCGGTCACCGTTGGTTCATAGCCGCGCGCCCTGGGGCGGGCCACTCCCTTCGTCCAGCAGCCGGGCGCCGAACGGCAGGAGGCCGAACGACCCGCCCGTATGGATGAAGACGACCCGCGGCCCCAGCTCCCCGGCCCGGGCGACCAGCCCCTGGAAGGCCTTGCCGGTGTAGACGGGATCGAGCAGCAACCCGTCGGCGCGGGCGACCCGCCGGATGAGGGCCAGCCCCTCCGGCGTCGCCTGGGCGTAGCCCGGGCCGACGAACCGGTCGTCCACCTCGAGCTCGGTCCCCTCGAGCGGCGGCAGCCCCGGCCAGCGGCGCGACGCCTCGCTGGCCAGTCCCGCGATCACCTGACGGAAGTAGGCCGCGTCGTCACAGACCGCGAAGGCCACGGCGCGCGCCTCCTTCCAGCCGAGCCGGCGGATGCCGAGGGCCACGCCGGCCGCCGTGCCGCCCGAGCCGCAGGCGACGGCGATGGTCACTGGCTTCCCCTCCCAGGAGGGCGGCAGCTGGGCGCGCAGCTCCTCGACGGCGAGCGCGTAGCCCCAGCAGCCGAGGGGGTTGGAGCCGCCCACGGGGATGACGTACGGGCGCCGTCCGGCCACCTGGAGCCCGTGGGCCAGCTCGTCCACCAGCTCGTCGCGCCGCTGGTACTCGCGCGGCGAGAGCCAGCGGACGTCGGCGCCGGCCACCCGGTCGAGCAGCGCGTTGGCCTCGAGCGGCGGCGGCTTCGAGGGGTCGGGCACCCGGAGCAGGAGCTCGCAGCGCAGGCCGAGCCGGGCGGCGGCGAAGGCGGTGGCCCGGCAGTGGTTCGACTGGACGCCGCCGAGCGTGACGACGGTGTCGGCCCCCTGCGCCAGGGCCTCGGCCAGCAGGAACTCGAGCTTGCGCGCCTTGTTGCCGGAGAGCTCGAGGCCGGTCAGGTCGTCGCGCTTGTAGAGGAGCTCGAGGCCGAGCTGGGCGCCGAGCCGCGGCGACGGCTCGAGCGGCGTGGGGAGGCGCGCCAGGGCGATGCGGGCCGGCGCGGCGCTGTCGGGCACCATGGCCGGACGCTAGCACTTCGCCGGCCGCCGGTCCCCGCGCCCGCGCGCCGCCCCCCGACCGGTGGCCGCCCGGGGCCCGGCCTGCTAGAAGGCCGCCATGCCCACCGCCTCGCGCCGGCCCGGCGACGCCGCCCGCCGCCCGCCCCGGACGCGGGCCGAGGCCTTCGACGCCGCCGTCGTCCCGCCCGGCCGCTGCCCCCGCTGCGCCTTCCCGCCGGAGCTCGGCTGCCTCTGCCCGGAGATCCCCCGGCTCGAGGTGCCCTACCGCTTCGTCATCCTGCGCCACGCCAGCGAGATCCCGCGCCTCACCAACAGCGGCCGCTGGGCGGCGCTGGCGCTCGCGGGCGCGGTGATCCACGACCACGCCCGCGGCGAGGAGACCTCCGACGGCGCCGTCGAGGCGGTCATCGGGGCCGAGCCGGCCGTGCTGCTCTTCCCCTCGCCGCACGCCCCGCCCGTGCCGAGCCCGCGCCCCACCACGGTGGTGGTCCCCGACGCCACCTGGGCCCAGGCCCGGCGCATGGTGCAGCGGCTGGCGCCGCTCCGGACCATGCCGCGCCTGCCCCTCCCCGCCGCGCCGCCCCCCGCCCTCCGGCTGCGCCGGCCGCCGGTGGCGGGCGGCCTCTCCACGCTCGAGGCGATCGCCGGCGCGCTCCACCTGCTCGGCGAGCCGGCGGCGGCGGCCCGGCTCGGGGCGCTCCACGAGGCGGCGCTCGAGAAGACGCTGCGGCTCAAGGGGATGTGGCCGCCGGACCGGGACCACCACCTGCGGAGCACGCCGTGACCGTCGACTTCTCGCCCGCGCCGCTCCTCGCCCACCCCGACGCGCAGACCGTCTTCGCCAGCCTGTGGCGGCCGCGCCCCGGGCCGCCCTCGGTGCGCCGGCGCTGGGAGCTGCCGGACGGCGACTTCCTCGACGTCGACGTGGCCGAGCCCGCGCCGGGCGGGCCGGTGGCGGTGCTCTGCCACGGGCTGGAGGGCTCGTCGCGCGCCACCTACGTGCTCGGCCTGGCGCGCGCCCTCGCGGCCCGCGGCGTCGGCTCGGTGGCGCTCAACTTCCGCACCTGCGGGGGCGAGCTCAACCGGCTGCCGCGCACCTACCACTCCGGCGAGACCGGCGACCTGGCCCACGTGGTCGAGCGGCTGGCGGCCGAGCGGCCGGGGCGCGCCGTCGTCGTGGCCGGCTTCTCGCTGGGTGGCAACGTGGTGGCGAAGTACCTCGGCGAGCGCGGCGACCGGCTGCCGCCGGAGGTGCGCGGCGGGGCGGCCATCTCGGTCCCCTGGGATCTCGCCGCCTGCGGCCGGCGCATCGACGGGCCGGGGCGCCTCATGTGGATCTACCGGGAGCGGTTCATGCGCCGGCTGCGGCGCAAGGCGCTCGCCAAGGCGGGCCGTCACCCGGGGACGATCGACGCCGGCGCCGTGGCGCGCGCCACCACCTTCGCCGAGTTCGACGAGCTGGTCACCGCCCCGCTCCACGGCTTCGCCTCGGCGGCCGACTACTACGCCCGCTCCTCGGCCGGACGCTTCGTCGAGGGGGTGCGCCGGCCGCTCCTCGCCATCTCGGCCGCCGACGACCCGATGGTGCCGGAGGAGAGCCTGCCGGTCGCGGCGGCGCGCGCCAACCCGAAGGTCCGGCTCGTGGTCACGCGGCAGGGTGGCCACACCGCCTTCGTCGACGGCTGGCCCATCGCGCCCGGCTTCTGGGCCGAGCGGACCGCGGCCGACTACCTGGCCGAGCTGGCCCGCTGAAGCGCGGTGGCGAGCGCGCCCACCGCCCGCTCGGCCCCGCGCCGCAGCCACCCGCCCGGCGCCAGCCCGCGCTTCCCCCGCGCGAGGAGCGAGGCCGCGGTGACGCTCGCGCCGAGCACCACCAGCGCCACGCCGGCCGCCTGGGCCACGCCCAGCGTCGGGCCGATGCGCCAGGCCAGGCCGGAGACGGTGGACCAGCCGTAGACCACCGGCACGTGGAGCGCGTAGATGGCGAGCGAGAGACGGCCGAGCGGCGCCACGCGCGCGGCGAGCGCCGGCGGGACGGCCGAGAGCGCGGCGAGCAGCAGCAGGATGACGCCGACGCGGAAGGCGATGAGCGCCGGCTCCCTCGGCGGCGCCGTGCCGATCCCCTGCCAGCAGGTGGCGGCGACCAGCGCGGCCCCGAGGGCCGCCATGCCGAGCGCCGCCCGGCGCGAGCCGTCGCCCACCGAGAGGCCGACGAGGCAGCCGGCGAAGAAGTAGCCGGTCCAGGGGACGATGGGGAACGGCGAGGTGCCGCCGAGCACCTGCTCCAGCGCCAGCGCCGGGAGCGTGGGCGGGTGCCAGTCGGGCGTGCGCATGCCGAAGGAGACGGCCGCGACGACGAGCAGCGCGAAGAGGAGCTTCTCCTCCCGCTCCGGGCGGCCGAGGGCGAAGACGCAGGCCGCGCCCAGGAAGGCGACGCCAATGGTCTGGAGCGCGTCGAAGGCGAGCAGGTGGCCCCAGACGGCGTGGTCGCCCGCCTCGAGCGCGGCGAGCCCCCAGCCCGGCCAGCGGAGCGCCAGCCCCACGGCGAGCAGCAGGAGGACGCGCGGCAGCCGGCCGCGCACGATGGCGAAGCCCCGCGCCTCGCTCCGGCGGATGGCGACCGTGACGGCCCAGCCGGCCACCAGCATGAAGAGCGGCGCGGTGAGGCCGCGCGCCTTCCAGTAGGCCACGACCGCGGGCTGGGCGCGGGCCGCCGGCGAGAGGAGCGCGTCGAGCGTGTGGCCGACGACCATGGCCACGACGCCGAGCGCCCGGGCGGCGTCGAGCGCCGGCAGGCGGGGGCGCCGCGCGCGGGCGGCGACGGCCGTGTCGGAGGGAGCGTCCACGAAGAGGCGGCTCATAGCACGAACGGCCGGTCCCCTCACGAGGACCGGCCGCCGGAGTGGTCAACGTCCGCTTCGGGCTACTTGAGGCCGCCCTTCACGAAGGCGGAGACCGTCTTGATCTCCTCGGGGGTGAGCTTGCCGGCGAAGGGCGTCATCTTGCCCTTGCCGGAGGTGACGGTCTTCTCGATGTCGGCGGCCGACAGCGCCGTGGTGGTGAGGTCCTTCACGCCCAGCTTCTTGCCCATCGGGTTCTGCCCCTTGCCGTCGGCGCCGTGGCAGACGGAGCACTTCGCGGAGAAGAGGGCCTTGCCTTCGGCGGCCTGGGCGGCGCCGGCGACGAGGAACGAGAGGGCGAGGACGGCGGCGAGACGCTTCACGGGGCGCTCCTTTGGTGGGTGTGACGGTCGCGTCAGTGCGCGGCCGGTGCCTTGAACGTACCGACGAGGATGGGGACCGAAATCTTCACGAGGACGGTGAAGACGAGGAAGCCCACCCCGAAGATCCCGAGCGCGATCGACCACTCGGTGAGCGTGGGCCGGTATTCGTAGATGCGCCCGAGCGTGTCGGGGGTGAAGCCGGGGATGACGAGCCCCATCCCCTTCTCGATGTAGACGCCGGCCCAGATGAGGACGCACCCGAGGTTGAGCGTCCTGAAGTCGTTCCGCGTCTTCGGGATGACGAAGAGGAAGAAGGCGATGACGCTCACGGCGAGCGAGAGCCAGGCGTAGGGCACGAGCGCCGTGTGGTGGCCGAGGCCGAACCAGAGGTACTGCGTGTGCCGCAGCTCCTCGGTGGCCGAGTAGAACTCCTTGAAGACCTCGGCGCCGAGCAGGAACAGGTTGAAGAACATGGCGTAGGCCATGAGCTCGGCCACCTTGCGGATGGCCTCGTCCTTGATGGGGATGCCGGCGGTCTTCCGCAGCACCTGGAAGAGGATGACCATCACCGCCGGGCCGGAGCAGAAGGCCGAGGCGATGAACCGGGGGGCCAGGATCGAGGCGTTCCAGTACGGCCGCGCCGCCATGCCGTTGTAGAGGAAGGCGGTGACGGTGTGCGTGCTGATCGAGACCGGGATGGAGATGAGGACGAGCGGCACCAGGATGGCCTTCTTCGTCTCCTTGCCGGTGTAGGCGTTGAAGAGGATGTAGACGACCACCACCAGGTTGAGCACCAGGTAGACGTTGAGCACCAGCGCGTCCCAGGTGAGCAGGGAGCGCGGCCAGTTGGGCGTGCCGAGGATGGGCGTCATGTGGAGCAGCCGGTCGGGCCGCCCCATGTCCACCATGATGAAGAGCAGGCACATGGCGAGCGCCGAGATGGCGAGCAGCTCGCCGAGCAGCACCACCTCCTTGATCGGCCCCCAGCCGTAGACGTAGGCCGGGATGACGAGCAGCACCGCCGCCGCCGCCACGCCGACGAGGAAGGTGAAGTTGCCGATGTAGAAGGCCCAGCTCACCTCGTCGCGGATGTTGGTGGCGATGAGCCCCTGCTGGAACTGGTTGGCGTAGCCGACGACGCCGATGGCCACGGCCACGCAGAGCGCCGCCAGCCAGGCGAAGTAGGCGCGGTTGCCGGTGACGATCTGGCGGCCGCAGCCCTTGAGGAACTGGAGGATGCCGGTCATCGTCGCCTCGTCAGGTGGCGTAGAAGTAGTAGAACTGCGGCTGGGTCGCGAGATCCTCCTTGAAGACGAAGACGCGCTTCGTCTCCATCACCTTGCGGATCTCGCTCTCCGGGTCGAGCAGGTTGCCGAACTTGCGGGCGCCGACCGGGCAGACCTCGACGCAGGCGGTGTAGCGCCCCTTGCGCGACCGCTGGATGCAGAAGGTGCACTTCTCCACCACGCCCTTGGGGCGCGGCCGGTTGCCGAGGTAGTGCTGGTCCGGGTTGAGCTCGGCGGCGGGCAGCGTCGGCTCGGCCAGGTTGAAGTGGCGCGCGCCGTAGGGGCAGGCCGACATGCAGCAGCGGCAGCCGATGCACCAGTCGTAGTCGATGACGACGATGCCGTCCTTCTCCTTCCAGGTGGCCTGCGTCGGGCAGGCCTTGACGCAGGGCGGGTTGCGGCACTGCTGGCACTGCACCGGGAAGTAGAACTTGCCGGGGCGCGGCACGGTGGCGGCGTCGTAGAAGGCGTCGGCGTGGGCGAGGTCGACGCCGTGCTCCTTGTCCATCTCGAGCACCGTGATCCAGTGGATCTGCGGGTGCTGGCGCGACTGGTTGTTCTCCTTGACGCAGGCGTAGACGCAGCGCCGGCAGCCGACGCAGCGCGAGATGTCGAGCCCGTAGCCGAAGACCACGCCCTCCTGCGGCCCCTCGGCGGTGACGTGGGTCTCGCGGCCGAAGGCGGCGCGGTTCTTCGCCTCCACCTTGGCGAGCGCCCGCTTCAGCTCCTCCGGCGAGAGCTCGCGGAAGTGCTTGCGGAGGAAGTCCTCCATGGAGAAGCCGGCGCAGCCGGAGAGCCCGGCGAGCGCGGTGCCGGCGGCGGCCGCCTTGAGGAGGGCGCGGCGCCCCTCGTCGGTGTCGGGCTCGCCCTGCTCGGCGAGGACCGGGAGCTTGGTGGTGCTCACTGGCGCTGCTCCTCCGCCCGCTTCGGGCGCGGCTCGGGCTTCAAGAGCTCCAGGGTGGGCGACACGATCCGCTTGCCGTCGACCACCACGTCGCTCACGCCCTTCCAGGCCGGCGTGTGCGGGTTGTGGCAGTTGACGCACAGGAAGTAGGTCTTCTCGCCGTCCCACCGGCCGACCCGCTTGCCGTGGACGCCCACCTTCCAGTCGCGCAGCTTGTCGCCGTGGCACTGGCCGCAGAGGCGGTAGGACTCGGTGAAGGGGATGGGCTTGCCGGCGGCCGAGCGGAGCACGTCGCGGTTCTGCGCGTCGTGGCAGTCGAGGCACCAGCGCTCCTCGCCGTGCTTCAGCACCGACTGCTGGTCGTCGTGGAAGGCGAGCTGCCGCCGCTCGAGGCTCACCTTGGCCTTGGGGTCGTGGCAGCCGGAGCACGGGAAGATCCCGTCGCTGAAGGGCGGCGTGTTGGCCTGCACCAGCGGCTCCAGCGCCCTGGCGGCGGGCGGCGCGCCCTTGGCCGCCGGCTCGCTCGCCGTCGCCGGGCTCGCCGCGAGGGCGAGCGCCGCCAGCGACGCGAGGAGCTCGATCCTCGGTCTCACGTTCCTGCTCCAGATGGCCATGAAGGGCTCCCCGTGAACTGCTCGACAAAGGTACCGCCGCCGGGTGAGTCCTCGGGTTGATCTGAATCAATTGACCGGCATCACCTTTTGGGTATGAGCGAGTTTTTCCTGCGCTTTCCAGGCACCATGCGCGCGCCCGGCCGACGCCAGCCGGTCGAGGAGGAGCCGCGTCGCCCCGTCGATGCTCGCCGGCGCCGCTCCGGCCCAGGGGGTGCCCGGGAGCGGCATGAAGGCGTGGGCGTGGACCTTGGCTCCGAGGGCGGCGAGCCGGCTCGCCAGGCCCCGCGTCGCCTCCCGGTCGGCCTCCTCCTCGCCCGGGAAGCCGAAGACCAGGTCGACCGACGGCTCGAGCCCGGCCTCCACCGCGAGCGCCGCCGCCCGCTCCACCGAGGCCGCGTCGTGGCCGCGCCCCATGGCCTCGAGCATCCGGTCCGAGCCCGACTGGCCGCCCAGGATGACCGCCCGGTTGTCGCAGTAGCGGGCGACGAGCGCCAGCGCGCGCGGGCTGACGTGCTCCGGGCGCAGCTCCGAGGGGAAGGTGCCGAAGAAGATCCGCCCGGCCGGGCCGATCCGCTCGCGGGCGCCGGCGAGCAGCGCCTCGACGGCGTCGAGGTCGACCCCCTCGCCCGGCGAGCCGTACGAGAGCGCGCTCGGCGTGAGGAAGCGGACGTCGCGCGCCTCGCGCCGGGCCAGCTCCTCCACCGCTCGGAGCACCGCCGCGAGCGAGCGGTGGCGCCAGCGCGCCTTGAAGAGAAAGGGGGTGTGGCAGAAGCGGCAGCCCCAGACGCAGCCGCGCGTCAGCTCGATCGGGCCGAGCCGGCCGGCGCGCAGCGCGAAGGGCGGCAGCGCGTCGAGGTCCGGCACCTCGGCCCGGCCGCTCGTCCGGAGCGCGCCCCCCTCCAGCCAGGCCAGCCCGGGGACGCCCTGCGGCGGCCTCCCCTCCCCGGCCGCCACGAGCAGCGCCGGCAGCGTCCGCTCCCCCTCCCCGCGCGCGGCGAGGT
Source organism: Anaeromyxobacteraceae bacterium (assembly GCA_035719085.1). GTDB lineage: Bacteria > Myxococcota > Myxococcia > Myxococcales > Anaeromyxobacteraceae > JADKCZ01. Next base: position 4,138 of record DASTGK010000476.1, on the reverse strand, counting down.
CGAAGCCGGCGCGGAGCGTCCCCTCCGGATCGGCGCTCGGGTGCGGGCCGCCAGCCACGTGGAGCACGCGCGGGTCGTGGAGCGCGGCGCGGAAGGCGGCCAGCTCGGCCGTCACCTCGGCCAGGCTGGCGGTGAGGAAGGACCAGCCGACCACCGGCCGGCGCCCTTCGGCCAGCGCGGCCCGCGCCGCGGCCACGGCGGCGTCCAGGCCGAAGGCGGCGGTGGCCGGCAGCGCTCGCGTGCGCGGGTCCTGCTCGACCGCGCCGAGCAGCGCGTTCAGGCCGAAGCGGCTCGTCTTGCGGTAGTGGAGGACGAGGGCGGTCACGCCGGCGCCGGCGCGCGCCGCCTCACATAGACCACCATCGCGATCAGGAAGGCGATGCCAGCGAAGGTGAGCACCGCGTCGGTGACGAGCGCGCCGCGCGCCTCGCCGAGGCCGAGCCGGAGCCCGAGCGCCGCCCCGTCGCCGTCGAGCTTGGTGACGTAGCTGATGGCCAGGTTGGCCGAGGCGTTGAAGAGCGCGTACTTGGTGGCGGTGGCGGCCGAGAGGTCGACCAGCTCGAGCACCATGCCGGCCCAGGTGGCGAAGGCCAGCCCGCCGGCGAAGAGGTAGAGGAACGTGCCCCAGGCGTAGGTCCAGGGGGTGAGCGGCGCCACCGCCATGGCGACGGCGCACAGGGCGGTGAGGCCGCCGGAGATGGCGTAGGCGACGCGGCGGCTCATCCGGTCGGCCAGCCAGCCGCCGAGGAGCGCGCCGATGGCGCTGGAGATGCCGCCGCCCAGGCCGTTGGCGGCGCTCACCACCTCGGCGCTGGCCCGGTAGTCGGCGGCGATGCCGGTGAAGAGGTTGCTCATCGCCTGGCAGCCGACCGGCGCCAGGCAGATGAGGAGGCCGGTGAAGCCCTCGCGGCTCACCACGGTGCGGCCGAGGTCGCGCGCCATGGCCCACAGGTGGAGCCCGAGCGCGCGGGCCAGGCTGCCGGCCCGGGCCACCGCCTCGTCCACGTGGCGCGGCTCGACGATGCCGAGCGCCACCGCCGCCGACGCGAGCGTGACGGCGGCGAGCGCGAGGCCGGCGGCGCGCGCCGAGGCGTGCTCGGTGAGGAGGAGGCCGAGCGCGCCGAGCAGCCCGGTGCCGCCGACGTTGCACGCCATGGCGAAGCCGCCCACCTTCCCCTTGTCCTCGGGGCGGGTGGTGACGGCCATGAGCGCGTTGTTGGCGGCGTGGCCCGTGGTGGCGGTCGCCTGGAGGGCGGTGAGGAGCGCGCCGTAGAGCCCGAGGTGCCGGACCGGATCCGGCACCAGCGCCACCGCCACGAGCAGCGCCGCCGTGGCGCAGGCCATGCCGAGGTACCAGAGCTTCTTGTAGGACCCGAGGTCGAGCAGCGGCACCCAGAGGATCTTGACCGCGTGCGGCAGGAAGGCGGTGGCCGAGAGGGCCGCGATCCGCTCGAGCGGCAGCCCCTGCCGCTGCAGGAGGAACGGGACGGCGATGGAGAGGTAGCCGACCGCCGCGCCGAACGGGAGATCGAGGAAGAGGAAGTACCAGGGCGGCGTCGGCCGGGCGGGGTTCTGGCTCACGGGGCGCGCACTGTAGCGCGCCCGCCGGTGGCAGCCCATCTGGCCCGCTACGGCGTGAAGGGCGCGGTGATCAGCGGGGCGAGCTCGAACGGCACGGTGATCCGGAGCGGCGCGGCCGGATCCCGGTTCGGCTCGCGGACGGCATACACGGTGGCGAGGTAGACCTTCCCGGCCACGAGCACCCCGGGGGGCAGCGCGAGCGACGTGCCCGCGACCGAGAACCACGCGCGCTGCGCCGGCCAGCCGGCCGGCGCGACCGGCAACTCGCTCAGCGACACCTCGTACCGGTTTGGCGCGCCGAGAAGCGGGGGCGACCACGTGAGCGTCGGCGTGAGCCCCACGCCGGCCTGCGGCTGCGCCGCGTCGAGGCCGCCGATGCGGGGCAGCCGAGCGGGCCCCAGGGCAGGCGCTACGTTCGCAGGCGCTCCGGCGGCTGGCTCCACGCGCTGCCCGAAGGCCGAGCCGCTGACGGCGCTCGCGCCGAAGGCGGCCGGCGCCTGCCACTGCACGTTCCAGCCGACATCGCGAAGCTCCATGAACCAGGACGGGAAGGGCCGGCCGTACGAGAGCGTGCCGAGGCTCACGTCGGCGGGCGGCAGGTTCACGCGGAGCAGCTCCGCCGAGACCGAGCTGACCGCCCCCCAGGTCCGCGGCACGGCGCGAACGGTCACCGTGATGGTGCTGAGCGTCGCCCCACCCGGCGCCACCTCGGGGAGCAGCGTGGAGAAGTCCGCGCGGCGGACGGCCACGCCGAGCGTGCCCTGCGGCGGCGTCCCGAGCGCCATCGGCCACGTCACGGCCTGCCCGTCCCCGAGCGACGACGTGAACGCGATGGGCGCGCTCCGCACGACGGCGGTCACGAACTCCCCGCCGACGTTCGTCGTCTCGTGCTGGAGGACCCAGCCGAGGTCGCCCGCCGCTGGGAGCAGCAGGCCCTTGAAGTCGAGGACGAAGTCGCCGGCCGTGGCGCCGGCCGCCGGGGCCGCCGGAATCACCGCGTCGACCCTCGCCCCGGTCGAGACGAGCTCCAGGCGGCCTGACGGGCCCCAGGGCGAGAGGCCCGTCAGCGAGAAGGTGGCCGGCGTCGAGGACGCCCCGACGATCCCACCCGGGCGGCCGACGGCGTCTGTCCCGAGGTCCACCGAGCGGGTCGTGAGCTCGAAGTAGAGCGGGATCGGGTACGGCCCCGTGAGGCGGAGCAGGTAGCGGCCGGTGCCGACGTCATCGATGGTGAAGGTGCCGTCGGCGTTCACGGTCCCCGGTACCTCGCGCCACCCGCCGCCTTCCGGTACCAGGGCCGCCACCGCCGTCGTCGCCAGATCCGGCGGCGGATACTTCCGCACCGTCCCGTCGTCCTGCCAGGAGTTGACCAGCCGCGAGCCCGTCACGGCCGCCCTGAGCGGGACCCGATCCTTGCAGCCGAATGCCGCGATCGTCACGACCCCCGCAGCGACGATCAGCGCCCACGCTCGACGCATGGCCCCTCCTCCGCCGCGCCTGAGTGCCAGCGCACGGCCTGGCGCATACTACACGGCCCGTGCAAATGGCCACAACGCACGCGTGACGACGCGGCGCCCGCCCCCCCGCCGAGCCCTCAGAGGCTGTGAGGCAATCCCCGGACCGAGCCAGACGGACGAGGTGCGAGCCGCGTAAGGAGGAAGCCCGAAGGCGTCGTTCGTGCTACGGCGAGGGCTTCCGACGCCGCCCGGCGACGCAGATCGGCCGTCGCGGCGACGGGAGGGGGTTGTTTCACAGCCTCTCAGTACTCCACCCGCAGCGTCCCCCGGCCGCCGAGGTACCTGTCGCGCGCGCTCGTCGCCGAGTAGGTCTGCCGGCGATCGGGCTCGAGCGTGTAGCGGGTCTGGCTGTACTCGCCGAGGAGGCGCAGCGAGATCGGGCCGAAGAGGCGAAGGCCGAGGCCGGCCTCGGCCTCGATGGCCCAGGCATGGCCGCCCGGGAAGAAAGGCGGGCTCCCCTTGATCAGGTCCCTGGCGGTGAGCCAGTCGACCCACCCCGCGCCCGCGAGCAGCTGGACGTGGGAGCCGATCCAGGCCTCCGCGGCGAGGCCGACCCGCACGCCCATGAGGTCGGCGTCCGGAAGCCCGTCGATGGGCGGCGTGACCTCCAGCTGCCGGCGCTGCCAGGCCACGACCGGCGCGAGCACGAGCCGCGGCGCGCCGATGGGCGGCGTGCGCCAGGTGGCGCCAAGATCGAGCCGGGTGAAGCGCGTGGGCAGCCGGCCGCCGAGGGGCGCGCCGGTGGTGAAGTCGACCGACGTGCCCCACTCGCCGAAGACGCCGAGCCCGGCCAGCGCGGGCCACGGCGACCAGCCGAGCGGGTAGAGCTCGGCCCGGACCCTCGGTCCGCTGATGGACGTGGCGTCGAAGCCGCGGAGCGTCCCGTTCATGGGGCCGATGCCGCCGTACTCGAGCTTGCGCGAGGTGAGGAAGCCGCCGGCCTCGACGGCGAAGAACGGACCGTGAGCGACGACCTGCTCCCTCTCCCCCACCGGGCTCGGCGCGACCCTCTCCCTCTCCCTCTCCCCCTCCGGCCTCGG
>DASTGK010000475.1:0-12293 GCA_035719085.1 Anaeromyxobacteraceae bacterium | reverse complement strand
GCTCACCGTGGCCGCGGGCGCGCCGGCGCTCGTCCGGCGGGCCGATCCGTGGGGCGCGCCGCCGCCGGCGGTGGCGCTCATGCGGCGCGTGAAGGAGCGGCTCGACCCGGAGCGGCGGCTGGCGCCGGGGCGGCACGTGGGGGGGATCTAGGATGACCGGCCTCGCAAGCGCCGCCACCGCCGAGCCGCACCGGACGCGCGATCCGCTCGACGACTGCGTCCACTGCGGCTTCTGCCTCTCCGGCTGCCCCACCTACCAGGCCTGGGGCGAGGAGATGGACTCGCCGCGCGGCCGCATCGACCTGATGCGCGGGCTGCGCGAGGGGCGCGTCGAGCTCGGGCCGGTCGTCCTGGAGCACTTCGACCGCTGCCTCGGCTGCATGGCCTGCCTCACCACCTGCCCCTCGGGCGTGCGCTACGACGTGCTCATCGAGCGGACGCGCGCCGAGCTCGAGGCGCGCGGCGTCCGGCGGCCGGGCGACCGGCTCCACCGGGCGCTCCTCTTCGCGCTCTTCCCGCACCCGGCCCGGCTGCGGGCGCTCGTGCCGCTGCTCTGGGTCTGGCAGAAGACCGGCCTCGACCGGCTCGCCCGGCGGCTCGGCCTGCTGCGGCTCGTGCCGCGGCGGCTCGCCCAGCTCGACGCCCTCGCGCCCGACGTCCAGCTCGGCGCCGCCTTCCGCCGGCTGCCGGCGGCGACGCGCCCGGCCGGCCCGCCGCGGCTGCGCGTGGCGCTCGTCGAGGGCTGCGTGCAGCGCGTCTTCTTCTCCCAGGTCAACGCCGCCACCCTCCGCGTCCTCGCGGCCGAGGGGTGCGAGGTGCTGGTGCCGAGGGGCCAGGGCTGCTGCGGGGCGCTCTCGGTCCACGCCGGGCGCGAGGAGGAGGCGCGCCGCTTCGCCCGCGCGCTCATCGAGCGGCTCGAGGCGGCGCGGGCCGACGTGGTGGTGGTGAACGCCGCCGGCTGCGGCTCGCACCTGAAGGAGCTCGGCCGGCTCCTCGCCGGCGATCCGGCCTTCGCCGGGCGCGCCGCCGCCCTCGCCGCCAAGGTGCGCGACGTCTCGGAGGTGCTCTCGGCGCTCCCCGCCGCCGCGCCGCGCCACCCGCTCGCGCTGCGCGTCGCCTACCAGCCCGCCTGCCACCTGGCCCACGCCCAGCGGCTGCGCGAGGGGCCGGTGGCGCTCCTCCGCGCCATCCCCGGCCTCGAGCTCTTCGAGCTCTCCGACGGCTGCTGCGGCAGCGCCGGCATCTACAACCTGGTGGAGCCGGAGGCGGCCGCCGAGATCGGCGCCCGCAAGGTGGACGCGGTGGCCCCCATCCACCCGGACGTGGTGGCGGCCGGCAACCCGGGCTGCCTGCTCCAGCTCCGCGCCGAGATGGGCAAGCGCGGCCTGGCGGTGCGCGTGGCTCACCCGGTGGAGCTGATCGACGCCTCGATCCGGGGTGAGCCGTGAGCACCCGCGAGAGGCTTGCTCCGGGGGCCGCGGCGGCGCAGGGATCGACGATGGGTGACGACCTCCTCGGCTGGGCGAAGGACGCGCGGGCGCGGACGCTGCGGCTCGCGGCGACGCTCGACCCGGATCAGCTGCTCGGCCCGATGCTCCGCATCGTCAACCCGCCGCTCTGGGAGCTGGGCCACGTCGGCTGGTTCCAGGAGAAGTGGGTGCTGCGCCACGCCGCGGGGCGCCGGCCCCTCCGGCCGGACGGCGACGCCCTGTGGGACTCGATCGCCATCCCGCACGACAGCCGCTGGTCCCTGCCGCTCCCGACGCTGGCCGGGACGCTCGAGTACCTGGCCGAGGTGCAGGACGGCGTGGAGCGGCTCCTCCGGCGCGGCGACGCCGACCCGTACTTCGTGGCGCTCACCGTCCTCCACGAGGACATGCACGCCGAGGCGATGACCTTCTCGCGCCAGACGCTCGGCTGGCGTCCGCCGGACCCGCGGGGCGCTGGGCAGTCGGCCGGGCCGGCGGCGGGCGACCTCGCGGGAGACGTCGAGGTGCCGGGCGGCACGCTCCGGCTCGGCGCCGAGGAGGACGGCCGCTTCGTCTTCGACAACGAGAAGTGGGCCCACCCGGTGGCGCTCGCGCCGTTCCGGATCGCCCGGGCGCCGGTGACGCAGGCCGAGTTCGCCCGCTTCGTCGCCGACGGCGGCTACCGGCGGCGCGAGCTCTGGAGCGAGGCCGGCTGGCGCTGGCGCGAGGCGGCCCAAGCGGCGCACCCGGTCTACTGGGAGCCGGACGGCGCGGCGGGCTGGCGGCGGCGCGACTTCGACCGGCTCGTGCCGCTCGAGCCCGACCGGCCCATGGTCCACGCCTGCTGGTTCGAGGCCGACGCCTTCTGCCGCTGGGCCGGGCGGCGGCTCCCGACCGAGGCCGAGTGGGAGGCGGCGGCCGCCGGCGAGCGCGGCAGCGACGGCCGGCTCGCGCCCTCGAAGCGGCGCTACCCGTGGGGCGACGTCGCCCCCTCGCCGTCGCTCGCCCACCTCGACGCCCGCGCCCTCGCCCCGCTCGACGTCGCGGCGCTCCCGGCCGGCGAGAGCGCCTTCGGCTGCCGGCAGCTCCTCGGCAACGTCTGGGAGTGGACCGCGAGCCCCTTCCTGCCCTATCCAGGCTTCGTGCCCGATCCCTACCGCGAGTACTCGCAGCCCTGGTTCGGCGACCACGTGGTGCTGCGCGGCGGCAGCTTCGCCACGCCGGCCCGCCTGCTCCGCAACACCTGGCGCAACTTCTACACCCCCGACCGGCGCGACCCCTGGGCCGGCTTCAGGACCTGCGCCGCGTGAGGATCGCCCTCGTCACGCCGGCGGTGCGCGGCTCGCACATCGGCAACCGCGTCACCGCGCTCCGCTGGGCGGCCCACCTGCGCGCGCTCGGCCACCACGTGGCGCTCGCCTCGGCGTGGGACGGCGCCCCCTGCGACCTCCTGGTGGCGCTCCACGCCACCAAGAGCCACCCGTCCGTGCTCCGCTGGCGCGAGCGGCGGGGCGCGGCGCCGCTCGTCGTCGGACTCGCCGGCACCGACCTCTACCAGGACCTGCCGGCGTCGCAGGAGGCGCGCCGCTCGCTCGAGCTCGCCACGCGGCTCACCGTGCTCCAGCCGCTCGGCCTCGAGGCGCTGCCGCCGGAGGTGAGGCACAAGGCGCGCCCCATCCTCCAGTCGGCCTGCCCGGTGCCGCCGCGGCCGCCGCCGGACGGCGTCTTCCGCGCCTGCCTCGTGGCCCACGCCCGCGCCGTGAAGGACGCCTTCCTCGCCGCCGAGGCGGCGCGCCGGCTGCCGGCCGGCTCGCGGGTGCAGGTGGCCCACCTCGGCGCCGCGCTCGACCCGGACGCGGGCGACCACGCCCGCCGCGAGATGGCCGAGAACCCGCGCTACCTCTGGCTCGGCGAGCGGCGGCGGCGCGAGGTGCTCGCCACCGTGGCCGGGAGCCGGCTCCTCGTCATCACCTCGCGCAGCGAGGGGGGCTCGAACGCGCTCTCCGAGGCGGTGGCCGCGGGCGTGCCGGTCCTCTCGACCCGCATCGACGGCTCGGCCGGCCTGCTCGGCCGCGACTACCCCGGCTTCTTCCCGGTGGGCGACGCCGCCGCGCTGGCCGACCTCCTCCGGCGCGCCGAGGCCGACGCCTCGTTCCTCGCGACGCTGCGGCGCTGGGTGGAGCGGCTCCGGCCGCTCGTCGAGCCGGCCCGCGAGCTCGAGGCCTGGCGCGCGCTCCTCGCCGAGCTCGCCTGATCCTCAGGCCGGGGAGGCGACCGCCCCCTCGTGGACGAGCAGCCCCAGGGCGAGGCCGAGCAGGTCGGCCACGCCGCCCATGGTGAGGTTCATCGCCACCCAGGCCCGGTTCCGCTCGGCGAGGAACGGCTCGGGCGCCTCGCCGGCCTCGAGGAGCGCCGCCAGCCGGCGGCCGTCCGCGCGCAGCGTGGCGAGCCCCGCGGCGCCGCAGCGGTGGAGCGCCGTGGTGTCCTCGACCGATTGCATGAGCGCCGCCAGCATGGCGAAGGAGGCCGGGCCGTCGCCGCGCCCGCGCGAGGTGGCCGCGCGCCAGGCCGGGAGCGCCGCCTCGAAGACGGCGGGGAGGCCGCGGAGCGCCTCGCCGAGGATGCCGCCCACGCTGAACGCGCGGCGCGCCGCCTCGCCGTGGCTCGCCGGGAGCGCCCGGCCGGCCAGGAGCTCCTCCGAGACCGACGCGATGGCGCGGCGCAGCCCGGCCTCGCCCGCCTCCGGCGCGGCCCGGGCCGAGGCGGCGAGCAACAGGCCGCCGAGGAAGATGGCCCCCTTGTGCGTGTTGGTGCCGCAGGCCGCGAGCATGCGCCGCTCCGCCTCGCGCCCGAGCGCCACCTGCCGGTCGAGCGGATCCTGGCGCGCCAGCGAGCCGTGCACCTCGTCGAGGTAGCCGGCCACGAGGCCGATGGAGCGCTCCATGAGCGCGAGGGAGAGGTCCGGGTGCGAGCCGCGGTCGGCCCGGTCGACGAGCCCCGGCTTCGGCGTGAGGAGGAGCTCGAGCTTCAGGCCCGCGGCGAGCGATGCGGGGAGGAGCCCCTGGAGCAGCGCCCGCGCCCGCGCCACCACCTCCTCGGGCCGGTGGCGCCCGGCGCGGATGCACTCCCTGGCCGGCGCGCCGCAGGCGAGGCAGCCGCGCTGCGAGAGACCGAGGACGGACCGATCGACCTGCGCGCCGTCCGCGTAGACGTCGAGATCGACGAGCCGCGCGGCCGGCCGCGCCTCCTCGACGGCGACGCAGGCCCGCTTGGCCGCCGCCGGGTCGGCGTCGGCGGCGAGGAGCGCGAGCGGACCGAGCGCGTCGTCGCCGCGGTGGAGGAGCCGCGCGCCCGGGAGGGCGGCCCGCGCCGCGCCGAGCGCCCAGTCGAAGAGCGGGCGAGCGCCGGGTGGCGCCTTCTCCGACCCGGGGATGGCGAGCGAGAGGGCGACGAGCGCGCGCCCCCCGCCCGCCTCGCGGTGCCGCTCGAGGAGCGCCTGCCGGGCGTCGCGCGCCGCCAGCAGCCGGACCCTCAGCGGGTCAGGCCTTGACTCGCCGTACGGCATCGATGATCGACCCGTCGCGGTACTCGACGAGCGCCACCACCTCGTCCTCGAGGTCGAGCGGCCGGGGCGTGCCGGTGACCGCCTGGATCTCGCGCTGCAGCTCCCGGATGTCCTTCACCGGCGCCTTGCGGCGCAGCAGCTCCTTCTTCAGGTCCGGGTGGCGGTCGTTCACCGCGATGCCGCGCTCGGTGACGATCACGTCGACCACCGCGCCGGGCGTGGTGACGGTGGTCACCTGGTCCTTGACGATGGGGAGGCGGCCGCGCATCGACGGGGCCACGATGATGGCGAGCTTGGCCCCGGCGGCGGTGTCGGTGTGGCCGCCGGTGTTGTGCAGGAGCCAGCCGTTCGACTCGGTGTTGGCGTTGACGTTGAAGTCCACGTCCACCTCGGTGGCCCCGAGGATGACGACGTCGAGCTTGTTGACCACCGCGCCGGCGTTGAACGGGTTGGCGTAGGTGTCGGCGCTCATCTCGACGTGGCGGCGGTTCTTGCGGATCGACTCGACCGCCTTGAGGTCGAAGCACTGGACGTCGAAGAGGGCGCGGAAGAGCCCCTCCTCCAGCATGTCGACGAAGTAGCCGGTGATGCCGCCGCAGCCGAAGCTCCCCTTGATCTTCTGCCGCCGCATGAGCGTGCGGACGTTGTCGGCCACGGCCAGCGAGGTGCCGCCCGAGCCGGTCTGGAAGGAGAAGCCGTCGCGCAGGTAGCCGGAGGCCTCGATCACCTGGGCCGCGTAGCGGGCGATCTGCAGGCCGATGGGATCGGTGGTGACGCGGGTGGTGGTGGAGACGATCTTCTTCGGGTCGCCGAGCCGCTCCACCGGCACCACCACGTCGACCAGGCTCTGCGGGATGGAGACCGGCGCCGCCGGGAAGGGGACCAGGTTGTCGGTGACCGCCACCACGTGGCGGGCGTGCTGGGCGTCGGTGAAGGCGTAGCCGACGCTGCCGAAGGCCGAGGGGCCCTCCATGCCGTTCAGGTTGCCGTACTCGTCGCAGCAGGGGGCGCCGATGAAGGCCACGTCGACCGGCACCTGGCCGGTCATGAGGGCGCGGGCCCGCCCGCCGTGCGAGCGGACCACGATGGGGCACTGCAGCTCGCCCTTGGTGCAGAGCTCGCCGATGAGCCCGTTCACGCCGCACTCCAGGCCGGTGATGACCCCCTCGCGGATGGCCGGGACGAGCTCGGCGTGGACCGGGTGGACCGAGCTCGAGGCGATCTTGATGTCGCGCAGCCCGAGCTGCTCGATCACCCGCACCACGTGGTTGAGCAGGTGGTCGCCGTTGCGCAGGTGGTGGTGGGTCGAGATGGTCATGCCGTCGCGCAGGCCGACCCGCTCGATGGCCTCGCGCAGCGTCGCGACGAGCTTCGCCTCGCCCGGATCGGTGCGGCGCACCGGCCGGGTGGCCAGGTCGCCGGCGGGGCGGACCGCGTGCGGCCCCGCGTAGGGCACCACCGCGCGCCCGGCGAAGGTGTCGGGCAGCTCGCGGCCGAGGGCGTTACGCGCCATGGAGCACGTCCTCCCCCGGCACCGCGTCGACCAGCCCCTGCGCGTGGGCCGTCCGGATGACCCGGACCGCCCGCTTCACCACCGGTGCGTCCACCATCTTCCCCCCGAGCGAGATGACGCCCGTCCCCATCTCGCGCGCCCGCTTGATCGCCTCGATCACCTGCAGGGCGTAGTCGATCTCCTCGGGCTTCGGCGCGAAGACCTCGTGCACCACCTCGATCTGGCGCGGGTTGACGAGCGACTTGCCGGTGTAGCCGAGCCCCTTGGCCAGCTCCGTCTCGCGCCGCAGCCCCTCCACGTCCTTCACGTCGGCGAAGATGGTGTCGATGGCCTGCACCCCGGCCGCCTTGGCGGCCCAGACGACGCGCGAGCGGGCGTTGAAGAGCTCCTCGCCGGAGCGGGTCCGCTCGATCTCCATCGAGGCGGTGTAGTCCTCGGCGCCGAAGGCGAGGCCGAGGATGCGCTTGGACGTGGCGGCGATGTCGATGCAGTTGATGACGCCGAGCGCGCTCTCGATGGAGGGGAGGATGCGGAAGCGGCCGATCTCCACCCCCAGCGACTCCTCGAACTCGGTGAGGAAGGTGTCGAGCCGCTCCACGATCTCCGGCGTGTCGGCCTTGGGCAGCCGGATGCCGTCCGGCATGGCCGGCAGCACCTCGCGCAGGTCGTCGAGCCCCCAGGGCGTGTCGAGCGCGTTGACGCGGACCAGCACCTCCTGCCGCCGGTCGACGTAGGTCTCGAGGTAGCGGCGCACCAGCCGCCGCGCCGCGTCCTTCTCGCCGAGCGGCACCGCGTCCTCCAGGTCGATGATGACGGCGTCGGCCTGGAAGATGGGGACGTTCTGGAGCATCGACGGCATGTTGCCGGGCACGTAGAGCAGCGACCGGCGCAGCTGGAAGGCGCTCACGGCTTCCCCTCCGGGGCGATGAAGACGGTGGGGATGCCCCCGGTGCGCGAGAGGTGGCGCTCCACCCCCTCGGCCTGCAGCTCGGAGAGGACGATCTCGCAGGTGGCGAAGACGCGCGCGCCGAAGAGGTGGCCGCCCACCACCTCGCCCGAGGAGCGGGCGGCGAGGACGTGCAGGTGGCAGTCGACGTTGCCCTGCTCGTCCGGCATCAGGTTGCCGGCGAGCCCGAGGAGCTCGAGCGGTCCGGCCACCGAGTGGACGTGCATGCGCGGCGGCGTGATGGGGAGCTTGGCCCCCGTCTTGATGCCGCGGAACTGGAGGTCCTGCACCGAGCCGACCGCCGAGACGACGACGGCATGGCGCAGCTCGACCGAGCGGGCGAACTCGACGAGCCGCTCGAGGAGCGGCTCGCCCGGCGAGATCTTGAGGATGAAGCGGCGCCCCTGCGCCACCTCCTTGGACCAGAGCCCCTCCACGGTCAGCCCTCCGCCCGGCGCAGGGCCGTCTCGAGCCGCGCCTGGATGGCGTAGTCGAGCGCGCCGCGGTCGGTGATGCGGACCCGGCCGGCGGTGACGCCGTGGCGCGACAGCACCTCGTCGACCGTCCGGCGGATGAGGTGCTCGAACTGCTGCTTCACCGTCGACTCGATCTCGACCGTGAGCCCCTCGGCCGGCTCGAGCGCCACCAGCAGGTCGCTCGACTGCATGGTGCCGGCCTGGGCCTTCTTCTGGATCGTCATGCGTGCCTTCCCGTGCCTCCCGCGAGCCGCGCGCGGACGGCGCGCCCCTCGTCCGAGAGAAGATAGGCCAGGGTCGTCGGCGGGACGAGCGCCGCGAGCGCGGCCACGTCGTCGCGGGCCAGGGCGGCCCGCACCGCCGAGGCGCTCACCGCGGCGCCGCCCCGCGCCAGCCGCTCCACCTCCACCAGCTCGACGCCGAGCGGGGGCAGTGTGCGCTTCATGGCCTCGTTGTAGGCGCGGGTGGTCTCGCAGTAGGGCTCGGTGCCGGCGAAGCGGCGCCGGATGCCGAAGGCGGGCGCGATGCGGGCGCCGAAGAGCGTGAGGTCGAGCTCCATCTGCGCCCGGGCCGCGTCGTCCGCGCCGCCGAGGAAGTAGGCCGGGAAGGTGACGGCGCTCACCGCGTAGGGGCCGGTGTCGACGACCACCACGTTCGGGAGGTCGGCCGTGCCCTCCCGCACCAGCCGGCGGCGCGCCTCGAACGGGAAGGCGGAGCGATCCTCCTCGACGACGAAGAGGTAGAGCGTCTCGCAGCGCCGCGCCGCCTCCTCGACGAGGTGGCGGTGGCCGAGCGTGAAGGGGTTGCAGTTCATCACCACGGCGGCGGCGTCGCCGGGGCGACGCAGCGGCCGACAGCGCTCCAGCCAGGCCTCGAAGCGGCCGCCGTGCTCGAGGAGCGCCACCCGGGCGGTGGCGGCGAGGAGCCGGAAGGCGAGCGCCTCGAAGCTGCCGGCGTGCTCCGGCTTGGTGAAGACGAAGAGCCCGTCGTGGCCGGCCGCGAGCCCGAGCCGGACCAGCTCGCCCACCACCTCGCCGAGGAGGCCGCCCGAGCGGTGGTCCTCGTCGATGGCGACGAGCTTCAGGACGCCGCCGGCCCGCGCGCCCGTGGCGACGAGCTCGCCGCCCTCGAAGACGCCGACCACGTCGTCGAGCCCGGCCGGCTCCCAGCGGAGCCCCTGCGCCTCGACGAGCGCCCGCGCCCGCGCGACGTCGGCGCTTCCGACGAGCGGCACCACCATGCCTGCCACACCTCCGAGGCCGCGACGGGCGGCCGGGCGGAACGTAGCGCGAAAGGGACCAGCGGCGGCGCCGGGCCGGTAACCACCCGGAAGAACGGGCTCTTTGGCGCCGCGCGGGCCCCGGTCGGCCCGGGGGGCGGCGCGCCGGTCCGGTCCGGGGTAGAACCCGGCCACCTTCGGACAGGGAGGCCACCGTGAACGGCACCTTCGACGCCCACCTCGAGGCGCAGCTCCAGCAGCTCGACGCCGAGGGGCTCCTCAAGCGCGAGCGCGTGATGCAGAGCCCGCAGGGCGCCTGGGTCGAGACCGGCGGCCGCCGCGTCATCAACCTCTGCGCCAACAACTACCTCGGCCTCGCCGGCCGGCCGGAGCTGGCCGAGGCGGCGCGCGAGTCGCTCCTGCGCTGGGGCTTCGGCCTCTCCTCGGTCCGCTTCATCTGCGGCACGCAGGACGTCCACACCGAGCTCGAGCGGCGGCTCGCCGGCTTCCTCGGCTTCGAGGCGGCCATCCTCTTCTCCAGCTGCTTCGACGCCAACGGCGGCGTCTTCGAGGCGCTGCTCGGCGAGGAGGACGCGGTCGTCTCCGACGCGCTCAACCACGCCTCGATCATCGACGGCATCCGGCTCTGCAAGGCCAAGCGCTTCCGCTACGCCAACGGCGACATGGCCGACCTCGACGAGCAGCTCCGGGCCGCCACCGCGGCCGGGGCGCGCTTCAAGCTGGTGGTGACCGACGGCGTCTTCTCCATGGACGGCTACCTGGCGAAGCTGCCGCAGATCTGCGACGTCGCCGAGAGGCACGGCGCGCTCGTCATGGTGGACGACAGCCACGCCGTCGGCTTCATCGGGCCGCGCGGGCGCGGCACGCACGAGCACCACGGCGTCATGGGGCGGGTCGACCTCGTCACCGGCACGCTCGGTAAGGCGCTCGGCGGCGCCTCGGGCGGCTACGTGGCCGCCTCGCGCCCCATGGTCGAGTGGCTCCGCCAGAAGGCGCGCCCCTACCTCTTCTCCAACACGCTCGCGCCGGTCATCGCCGCCACCAGCCTGCACGTGCTCGACCTGCTCGAGCAGGGGGACGGGCTGCGCCGGACGCTGCGCGAGAACGCCGCCTTCTTCCGGGCGGAGCTGACGAAGCTCGGCTTCGAGCTCCTGCCCGGCGAGCACCCCATCGTCCCCGTGATGCTGCACGACGCCAAGGTGGCGCAGGAGTTCGCGCGCCGGCTCTACGACGAGGGGGTCTACGCGGTCGGCTTCTTCTTCCCGGTGGTGCCGAAGGGCCAGGCGCGCATCCGGACGCAGGTCAGCGCGGCCCACTCGCGCGACGACCTGGCCCAGGCCGCGGCGGCGTTCGGCCGGGTGGGCCGGGCGCTCGGCGTCGTGAAGTGAACATCCGGAAGGAGCATCGAATGAAGGCGCTGGTGAAGGCGGAGCGGAAGATCGGGATCACCATGGTGCGCGACGCGCCGGTGCCGGCCATCGGCGTGCACGACGTGCTCATCAAGGTGAAGAAGAGCGCCATCTGCGGCACCGACGTCCACATCTACAACTGGGACGAGTGGAGCCAGAAGACCATCCCGGTGCCGATGATCGTCGGCCACGAGTACGTGGGCGTGGTGGAGAAGGTGGGGGCCGAGGTCGGCGCCTTCCAGCCGGGCGACCGGGTGAGCGGCGAGGGGCACCTCACCTGCGGCTTCTGCCGCAACTGCCGCGCCGGCCGGCGCCACCTGTGCCGCCACACCGTCGGCGTGGGCGTCAACCGGCCCGGCTCCTTCGCCGAGTACCTGTCCTTGCCGGCGGTGAACGTCTACAAGATCCCGGACGACGTGCCGGACGACCTGGCCGCCGTCTTCGACCCGTACGGCAACGCCGCCCACACGGCGCTCTCCTTCGACCTGGTCGGCGAGGACGTGCTCGTCACCGGCGCCGGCCCCATCGGCGTCATGGCCGCCGCCATCGCCCGCCACGTCGGCGCGCGCCACGTGGTGGTCACCGACGTGAACGACTACCGGCTGGCGCTCGCCGCCAAGATGGGCGCCACCCGCACCGTCAACGTGGCCAAGGAGGACCTGAAGGCGGTGATGCGCGACCTCGGCATGAAGGAGGGGTTCGACGTCGGGCTCGAGATGAGCGGCAACGGCAAGGCCTTCCGCCAGCTGCTCGACGTGATGAACCACGGCGGCCGGGTGGCGCTCCTCGGCATCATGCCCGGCCAGGAGGCGATCGACTGGAGCCAGGTGGTCTTCAAGGGGCTCTTCCTGAAGGGCATCTACGGCCGGGAGATGTTCGAGACCTGGTACAAGATGGTGGCGATGCTGCAGAGCGGGCTCGACCTCGCTCCGATCGTCACGCACCGCTTCCCCATCGACGAGTTCCAGGCCGGCTTCGACGCCATGCGCAGCGGTCAGTCGGGCAAGGTCGTGCTGGACTGGGGGGTGTGAGGCAGCACCCCCGAACCCGAACCCGAACCCGAACCCGTGGCCGTGGCCCGCGCCCTGCCCGTGGCCCGTGCCCTGTGTGAGAACCTCTCCCCCGGTGGGGGAGAGGTCCGGGGTGAGGGGGCGACCCACACGTTCGGTGGATTCGGACGGTCGCCACCCGGCGCTCGGGCTCACCGCGGGTAGACTCCGGCCGCGCCAGATGGAGCGGAAAACCTGCGCCGCACCGGCGCCGGGTGATCCGGGAGCGGCCGGAACTCCATCCGCTCGAGCCCGTCCCTCGACAGCCAGAGCAGCACGACCCCCTTCGCCTCGCCCGCCTCGGCGGCGGAGGTCCGCTCGGTGGAGCCGGCGTAGACGACCGGCGGGAGGCCGGGTGCGCGGAGCACCTGGTGGCGGTGGACGTGGCCGCAGAGGATGGCCGCGACGTCGCGGGGCAGCGCGGCGCGCGCGATCACGTCGGCCCCGTGGCGGAACGTGAAGTCGCCGGGGCCGCAGGTGGCGCCCTCGACGCAGTGGTGCAGGCAGAGGAGCCGCACGTCGGCCTCCGGCGCGCCGGCGCGGGCCGCGGCGTGGAGCGCCGGGAAGCGGGCGCGGACCTCGCGGGCGTACGGGAACCCCTCGAAGGCGACGCGCACGCCGCCGGC
>DASTGK010000474.1:0-5858 GCA_035719085.1 Anaeromyxobacteraceae bacterium | reverse complement strand
GCCGCTACGGCCTGCCCGGCGAGCCCGACCTCGCCTGGGCCGCCACGGTCGAGGCGGCGGTGCGCACCGCCGGCGGCGACGTGGCGCTCGGGGCCACCGTGCTCGGCCTCTGGCTCGACGGCGGCTCGACCTTGGCGGCCGTCATGCTGCCCCGCCCGCCGCCGCGGCTGCGCCTCGTGCGCCCTGCCGCCGTGCTGGTCTGCGCCGGAGGCACCGCCGTGCCGCCCGCCATCGAGGACGGAGACCGGCCCGGCGTGCTCTGGGGGCGCGGCCTCGCGGTGGCGCTCGCCGAGCACGGCACGGTGCCCGGCACGAGCGCCGCGGTCCTGGGCGAGGGGGCCGAGGCCGAGGCGCTCGCCGCCCGCCTCGGCGCGGCCGGCATGGAGGTCGAGCAGGTCGCGTCGGCGACGAGGGTGCTCGGCCGGGCCCGCGTGAAGGGGCTCGTCCGCGAGGACGCCGGCCGCGTCGAGTGCGACGTGGTGGCGGTGGTGGCGCCGCCCGCGCCCGCCACCGACCTGGCGCGCCACCTCGGCGCCGAGACCTTCTTCGACCCGGCCGCCGGCGCCTTCGCCGTCCGGGCGGACGAGCGAGGCAGGACCGGCGTGGCCGGCCTCTACGCCGCGGGCGAGGTGACGGGGGCGATGGGCGGGGCGCGCGCCGCCGAGGCGGGCCGGCGCGCCGGGGAGGCGGCCCGTGGGTAAGACGCTCGTCTGCGCCTGCGAGGACGTGCGGCTCGAGGAGGTGCGCCGCGCCTTCGAGGCCGGCCACCGCGACCTCGAGTCGGTGAAGCGCTACACCGGCTTCGGCACCGGCCCCTGCCAGGGCAAGAGCTGCCTGGCGCTGGTGGCCCGCGAGCTCCTCCGGCTCGGCGCCACGCCGGGCGAGGTGGTCCCGTTCACCGCCCGCCCGCCGCGCGAGCCGACGGCGCTCGGCGCGCTCGCCGCGATCGATCCGGCGGAGCTCCCCATCGGCCGCGAAGGGGTGCCGCCCGAGACGCCGCCGCCGCGCCCCGGCCCGGAGGCGCTCGCCCCCCTGCCCGCGCGCGCCGACGTGGTGATCATCGGCGGCGGCATCCAGGGGCTGAGCCTCGCCTGGGAGCTGGCCCGCCGCGGCACCACCGACGTCCTGGTGCTGGAGCAGGCCTACCTCAACTACGGCGCCTCGGGGCGCAACGGCGGCGGCGTGCGCGCCCAGTGGACCACGCCGACCATGATCCGGCTGGCCAAGCGGTCGCTGGAGCTCTGCGCCCGCTTCGCCGTCGACCTGGGCGTCAACGTCTGGTTCCGGCCGAGCGGCTACCTCTTCCTGGCGCCGGCCGAGCAGGTGCGGCGGCTCGAGGCCAACGCGCTCGTCCACCGCCGCGAGGGGCTGCGCACGCGGGTCCTCACGCCGCAGCAGGCGCTCGAGGTGGTGCCCGCGCTCGACCCGACCCGCTTCGCCGCCGCCTCCTACAACCCGGACGACGGCGTGGTCTTCCCCTGGCCCTTCCTCTGGGGCTACGCCGCCGGCGCCGAGGCCATGGGCGTGAAGGTGCGGACCTTCACCCGCGTCACCGGCCTCCGCGCCGCGGGCGCGCGCCTCACGCACGTCGAGACCGACCGCGGCCCGGTCGAGTGCCGCCTCGTCGTCAACGCCGCCGGCGCCTGGTCGAAGGGGATCGCGGCGCTGGCCGGCGTGGCCGTGCCCAACCGGCCCACCCGCCACGAGATCCTGGTCACCGAGCCGCTCGCCCCGTTCCTCGACCCGCTCGTCTCGCTGCTCGGCCACGGCCTCTACTTCTCGCAGTCGCAGCGCGGCGAGCTGGTGGGCGGCGCCGGGGACCCGGACGAGCCGGAGGGCGTCGTCATGGGGTCGACGCTCCGCTTCCTGGCCCGCTTCGCCCGCGCGGCCACCGAGGTGCTGCCGCGCCTCGCCGGCGTCAAGGTGGTGCGCCAGTGGGCCGGCTGCTACGACGTCACGCCCGACAACAACCCCATCCTGGGGCCGGCCGGCTTCGAGAACTTCCAGCAGCTCCACGGGTTCGTGGGGCACGGCTTCATGATGGCCCCGGCGGTGGCGGAGCAGGCGGCCGACGTCCTGACCGGCCGGGCCCGCCACGAGCTCTTCGAGCGGTACACCCTCGATCGGTTCGCCCGCGGCGACGTCGCCCGCGAGGACTTCGTCATCGGGTAGAGTGGCGCCATGCCCCTCGGAACGACCATCGCCTTCCTCGGCGCCGGCAACATGGCGGAGGCCCTCGTCAAGGGGCTCCTCCGCGCCGGCGTCGCCGCCCCCTCGGAGATCCTCTGCACCGACCGGCGCCACGAGCGCGGGCCGGAGCTGTCGCAGCGCTACGGCATCCGCTTCACGCCGAGCAACGTCGACGCCGTGCGCGAGGCCGGCGTGGTCGTCCTCTCGGTGAAGCCGCAGGTGATGGACAAGGTGCTCGACGAGATCGGCCCGCACCTCGACCAGTCGAAGCTGGTCATCTCCATCGCCGCCGGCGTCCCGCTCGCCGCCATCGAGCGCAAGGTGGGGCACGGCGTGCGCATCGTCCGCTGCATGCCCAACACGCCGGCGCTGGTCGGCGCGGGCGCCACCGCCCTCTCGCCGGGCGAGCACGCCACCGAGGCCGACCTCCAGAAGGCCAAGGCGCTCTTCGATGCGGTCGGCACCTCGGTCATCGTCGACGAGGGGCTGCTCGACGCCGTGACCGGCCTCTCCGGCAGCGGCCCGGCCTACATCTTCCTCGTCATCGAGGCCCTGGCCGACGGCGGCGTCAAGGCCGGCCTGTCGCGCCAGCACGCCATGGACCTCGCGGCCCAGACCGTCTTCGGCTCGGCCAAGCTCCTCATCGAGACGGGCGAGCACCCGGGCCGGCTCAAGGACCAGGTGACGAGCCCGGGCGGCACCGCCATCGCCGGGCTGCACACGCTCGAGGCGGGCGGCCTGCGCACCACGCTCATGAACGCCGTCGAGTCAGCCACCAACCGGTCGCGCGAGCTCGGCAAGAAGTTCCTGGAGCGGGACGACGCGTAGCCGCCCTACTCGGTCGTCTCGCAGCTGGCCCAGCCGCAGCGGGCGCAGGTGGCGCAGCCGCCGCTGCGGGCCAGCGGGCCGTCGCAGGACGGGCAGTGCTCGGCGTGGCTGCCGCTCACCAGCACCTGCAGGTCGCGCGAGCCGTCGCGGTAGACGGTGATCCCCTTGCACCCGAGCTCGAAGGCGAGCGCGTAGGCCCGCTCCACGTCCTCGACGGCCGCGCCGCGCGGCAGGTTGATGGTCTTGGAGACGCCGTTGTCGACCAGCTTCTGGAAGGCGGCCTGCATCCGCACGTGGGCCTCGGGCGCCACGTCGTGGGCCGTGGCGAAGAGCCGGGCCACCGCCGGCGGGACGCCCGGCACGTCGCGCACCCGGCCCGTGGCCCGCACCGCCGGCAGGAGCGCCGCGGCGCCGGCCGCCTCCATGGCCGGGGCGAGCAGCGGGTGCTCCTCGCGCAGCTCGACGCCGTCGAGGGCGTGGCGCACGTGGGCCACGGCGTAGAGCGGCTCGATGCCGGAGGAGCAGCCGGCGATGAGCGCCAAGGTGCCGGTGGGCGCGATGGTGGTGACGGTGGCGTTGCGGCGCGGCCGGCCGCCGGCCGCGGCCAGCGCGCTCGCGCTCCAGCCCGGGAACGGCCCGCGCTCGCCGGCCAGCCGCTGGCTCTCGGCGTGGGCCTCGCGCCGCACGAAGCCCATGAGCTCGCCCGCCAGCGAGAGCGCCTCGGGGGCGTCGTAGGGCACGCCGAGCCGGACGAGCAGGTCGGCCCAGCCCATGACGCCGAGGCCGATCTTGCGGTTGCGCGCCGACACCGCCGCGATCTGCGTCAGCGGCCAGGCGTTCACGTCGAGCACGTCGTCGAGGAAGCGCACCCCGTCCTTGACGCAGGCGCCGAGCCCGTCCCAGTCGACGCGGCCGCCCCGCGCGAAGCGCGACAGGTCGATGGAGCCGAGCGTGCAGGCCTCGAAGGGGAGCAGCGGCTGCTCGCCGCACGGGTTGACCGCCTCGAAGTGGCCCAGGTCCGGCGTCGGGTTGGCCGCCTCGACCCGGTCGAGGAAGACGAGCCCCGGCTCGCCGCCCTCCCAGGCGGCCTGGGCGATGCGGGCGAGGAGGCCGCGCGCGTCGACGGTGCGCACCGCCGCGCCGGTCTTGGGGTGGCGCAGCGGCCACGGGGTGCCGCGCGCCGCCGCCTCGAAGAGCGCGTCGGGCGCCGCCACCGAGACGTTGAAGTTGGCGAGCCCGGGGCCGCGCTTGGCGTCGACGAACTCCTCCACGTCCGGGTGCGAGGCGTGGAGCACCGCCATGTTGGCGCCGCGCCGCACGCCGCCCTGCTTGATGATCTCGGTGGCCGCGTCGTAGACGCGCATGAAGGAGACGGGGCCGCTCGCCACGCCGTGCGTCGTCTTGACGAGGTCGCCGCGCGGGCGCAGGCGCGAGAAGGCGAAGCCGGTGCCGCCGCCCGACTGGTGGATGAGCGCCGCCCACTTGAGCGCGTCGAAGATGCCGGCCAGGTCGTCCTCGACCGGCAGGACGAAGCAGGCGGCCAGCTGGCCGTGGGGCCGGCCGGCGTTCATCAAGGTCGGCGAGTTGGGCAGGAGCTCGAGCGCCGCGAGCCGCGCCTCGAAGCGGGCCGCCCAGCGCTCGCGCTCGGCCGGCTCCTCGGCCTGCGCCACCGCCCGCGCCACCCGCCGGAAGAGCTCCTCCGGCGTCTCCACCGGCTCCCCGCCGTCGTCGCGCAGGAGGTAGCGTCGGGCCAGCACCTGTCGGGCATTCTCGGAGAGCGCGCTCATGGCCGGGATCCTAACGGCCGCGGCCGACACCGGCGCAGCCCCCTCCGGGACCGGCGGCTCGACACGGCGCCGACCCTTGTGCGCCCGGCCGACGCGTGCGAATGGGAGGCACATGCGCCGCCTCCTCGATGCCTCCGCCCTCCTCGCCGTCGCCGCCCTCCTCGCCTCCGCCTGCACGCCGCGCGTCGTCGTCCCGGACGCCGAGCGCGAGCGGACGCGCACGCTCCTCGACGGGCAGCAGCGCTACACGCGCGTGGCGCTCTCGGTCCACCCGCTCTTCGGCGACGGCTCGAAGCGGCTGCTGCTCGACGGGCCGCCGGCCGACGCCGACCTGCTGCGCGGCGGCAACGACGAGCTCATCGCGCCGCCCGCGGCCGAGCGGATCCTGCCGCCTGGCACGCCGGTGCGCGTCGTCGAGGTCGAGTTCCCGACGCCGTTCGTGATCGCGCGGCGCGTGGTGATGACGCCGCGCTACCACCCCTGGGCCATCCTGAAGGTGGCGGGCGACGCGCGGCCGCACGTGCTCGTCCTCTCGCAGACCGCCGCCACCGCCGACGAGGTGGTGGCCGAGGTGGACCGCGACCTCACCACCGACGACCCCTCCCCGGCGCTGCGCGGCCTGCCGGCGGAGCAGCACGACGCGGTGCTGCGCAAGGAGCTGACCGAGGGGATGCCGCTCCAGGCGGTCGAGATGGCCTGGGGGCTGCCGGAGAAGAAGCGCATCGACCGGCCGGCCGCCACCGAGGAGTGGAGCTGGCCCGGCGGCAAGCGCCGCGCCTTCTTCCAGGACGAGAAGCTGGTCCGCTGGGAGCGCTGACCCGGCGGCTACCGCTCGCGCCGCCCGCCGCGCCGCTGGCCGCCCCGCCCGCCGTGCTCCTCGCGCCGGCCGCCGTGGCCGCCCCCGTGGCCATGGCCGCCGTGGCCGTGACCGGACGAGCCGCTGCCGCTGCCGCTTCCGGTGTGGGTCATCTGCGTGGCGGAGCCCGAGCCGGTGTGCGGCGGCGTGGTCGCGACCGGCTCGAGATCGATCGTGATCGACTTGTCGCCGGTCGC
>DASTGK010000473.1:0-3594 GCA_035719085.1 Anaeromyxobacteraceae bacterium | reverse complement strand
GGACGTGAGCCTCGCCGCCCTGCTCGCCGCGCTCGCCCTGGCGGCCGCCCCGCCCGCGCTCGAGCCGCCCGCCGCGCCGCCGCCGGCCGGCGGCCAGCGGACCGAGATCCTGGTCCGCTTCCCGCCCTGGCAGTTCACCGGCACCTTCACCCTCTCGGCCGGCGGGCTCGTCGACCGCGGCGTGGCCCGCGATCGCGGGTCCATCGTCGGGCCGGCCAAGACGGTGGAGCGCGTGCTCGAGGGGGAGCGCGGCACGCTCGTGCTCACGCTGCGCGCCGAGGTGAAGGGGGCGAGCTTCCCGCCCATCTTCGGCCGCTGGCAGGTGGCGCGGGCCACCGGCGCCTACGCCGGGCTCTTCGGGGGCGGCACCTTCACCGCCGTCGACGGCGGGTCCGGCCAGGGCGGCAGTCCGTTCGAGGTGCAAACGCTCCTCGGACGGGTCAGCCGCCGCTGACGCGCCTCCTGCCCGTCCCGCGCCAACGACCGCGCCGCTGGCGGGCCTTCGATGCCGGTGGCCAGACCTCGGCCCACCGCGGGTCGCACCCGGTCGCCCTCGCGCGAGGTGTCCCGTCAACGCGCGGCAAGTCGTTGGTTTCAACCCCAGGGGCCCGGTCACGCGCCTGCCCGCCCGCGTCTCCATTCCGACAGGGCGGAACGGGAGGAGGGCCGCTCGCCCGGAGGAGGTGCCGTCATGACGACCACGACCTTCACGCCCGCATTCCAAGCCCCGCCGCGGCGCGCCGGCCTCGGCTCGCTGCTCACGCTGGCGCTCTGGCTCCTCGTCTGCGGCGGGTTCCTCGCCTCGGTGCTGGCGGCGGGCGGCGTGCCGTCGCCGGCGAGCCGCGACGCGACGCTGGCCGAGACGCCGTGCCCGCCCACCTGCGTGCCGCGGCGCGGCTGAGGGAGGCCGGCCTAGCGCCCGCGCCCGAGCAGCCAGAGGAGGAGCGTCGCCGCGGCCGAGAGGACGAGCGAGGTGCCGAGCGGCAGGTAGAGCTTGAACCGCTCGCGCTCGATCACGAGGTCCCCCGGCAGCCGCCCGAGCCGCAGCCAGGGGAAGCGGTCGGCGGCGACGAGGAGCGCGCCGACCGCGGCGAGGACGAGCCCGAGGACGAGCAGCAGGCGGCCGAGCGTGCCGAGCACCCCCCGATCCTAGCGCGGCCCCGGCGCCGGGGCAGCGCCCGCGCGGCCCGGTCAGGCCGGCGGCAGGCCGGCCAGCACCTCGTCGAGCGCGCCGAGGAAGGCGTCCACCTGCGCCGCGTCGTGGCCGGCCGTGAGCGCCACCCGGAGCCGGCTCGTGCCGCGCGGCACGGTGGGCGGCCGGATGGCCCGGACGAAGAAGCCGCGCTCCCGGAGGCGGCGCGCCGCCTCGAGCGCCCGGGCCTCGGCGCCGAGCACCACCGGGAAGATGGGCGAGACCACCCGGGCCACGTCGAAGCCGCGCGCCGAGAGCCCCGCCTTCATCCGCGCCACGAGCGCGAGGAGCCGCTCGCGCCGGGCCGGCTCGCCCCGCACCACCTCGAGCGCCGCCAGGGCCGCGCCGCAGGCCGCCGGCGGCAGCGCGGTGGTGAAGACGAAGGTGCGCGCCCGGCTGACGAGCAGCTCGCGCAGCCGCGCCTCGCCCGCCACGTAGGCGCCGAAGGCGCCGAGCGCCTTGCCGAGCGTCCCCATCTCCACGTCGACCCGGTGCTTCACGCCGAGCGCCTCGGCCAGCCCGGCGCCGGTGGGGCCGAGCACGCCCACCGCGTGCGCCTCGTCGACGTAGAGCATGGCGCCGTGGCGCTCGCAGGCGTCGCACAGGTCGGCGAGCGGGGCGGCGTCGCCGTCCATGGAGAAGACGGCGTCGGTGATGACGAGCTTGCGCCGCGCCGTCGAGCGGGCCAGCAGGTCGTCGAGCTCCCCGGCGTCGCCGTGGCGGTAGCGCACGAACTCGGCGCGCGAGAGGAGCGCGCCGTCGACGATGGAGGCGTGGTTGAGGACGTCGGCGAAGACGGCGTCGTCGCGGCCGACCAGGGCCGCCGGGACGCCGGCGTTGGCGTGGTACCCGGAGTTGAAGAGGAGCGCCGCCTCGGCCCGGTGCAGCGCGGCCAGCGCCGCCTCGAGCCGGCCGTGGATGGGCAGATCGCCGGCCACGAGCCGCGAGGCCCCGGCGCCCGCCCCCTCCCGCTCAGCCGCCTCGGCAGCGGCGCGCCGCAGCCGGGCGTCGCCGGCCAGCCCCAGGTAGTCGTTGGAGCAGAGGTTGACGAGCGTCCGGCCGCCCACCTCCACCACCGGCCCCTGCGCCGCGCCGAGCGGCTCGAGCGACCGGCGCAGGCCTGCGGCCGAGAGCTTCGCGAGCTCGGCGTCGATCCAGTCGAGGCGGCGCGAGGGCACCGCTAGCGGACCACCGGCAGCGAGCGGGGCGCACGCTCGGTGGCCGCCTGCTCGTTCCAGCGGATCCCGCCCTCCGCCTCGCCGGTGAAGGCCCAGCGGCCGGTCGAGGGCGGGCGCACCTCCAGCCCCTGCGACGTCACCATGCCGAGCACCTGCTCCGGCGTGCCGCCGGCGCTCGTCAGGTAGTTGCCGACCATGGTCCCGTCGGCGCCGGCGTCGAAGATGCGGCGCTGCAGCTCGCCCAGGTTCACCTCGCGCCCGCCCATGACGAAGAGGTGGGCGCCCGGCATCATCAGGCGGAAGACGGCCAGGGCCGCCAGGCACTCGCCCGGGGTGATGGCCTTCAGCTCCGCCATCGGCGTGCCGGGGCGCGGGTTGAGGAAGTTGACCGGCACGCAGTGGACGCCCAGGTCGCGCACCGTCTCGGCGAACTCGACCCGCTGCTCGGGCGTCTCGCCCATGCCGAGGATGCCGCCGGAGCAGAGCTGGTAGCCGAGGTCGCGCGCCGCCCGGATGGTCTCGAGCTGCTCGTCGTAGGTGTGGGTGGTGCAGACCTTGTCGAAGTGGGAGCGGGCCGTCTCCAGGTTGTGGTGGTAGTGCATGAGACCCGCCGCCTTGAGCCGCTCGAGCTCCGGCTTGCGCATCAGGCCCAGCGAGGCGCAGGGCTCGACGCCGGTCTCCTCGCGGATGAGCCGCACCGCCTCCTCGATGGTGCGCAGCTCCTCCTCCTTGGCCACGCGCGTGCCCGAGGTGACGATGGAGAACTCGCGCGCCCCGGCCCGCTCGGCGGCCCGCGCCTGGTCGGCGATCTCGCGGGCGCCGAGCAGCGGGAACTCGGGGGCGGTCGCCTCGGCGAAGTGGGCCGACTGCGAGCAGAAGCCGCAGTTCTCGGGGCAGTGGCCGCTCTTGGCGTTGACGATGCCGCAGAGCGAGACCCCGGCGCCGTGCACCGCCCGGCGCACCGCCGCGGCCCGGGCCATGAGCGCCTCGAGCTCCGGGCCGGAGGTGTGGTGGATGAGGCGGCGCGCCTCGTCGCCGGAGATGGGTTCGATGCCGGGGGGGAGCGTGGCGGTCATGGGCCGACGAGGATGGCAGGGGCCACGGGGCTCGTCAACCAACCGTCGCCGTCCGGGTTGACGAGTCGCGGCGGCGGCCGGTCCGTCAGTCGGCCGGCGCGGGCGGCGGCCCGTCCGGCGGCGCGCCTTGCTGCGGCGAGGAGTCGGT